>JBKJJB010000369.1:0-6568 GCA_046598235.1 Chitinophagales bacterium | reverse complement strand
CATCATCAGTTGGCCGGCAGAACTAAAAACTTTTAGTGTTACTGTTTCGGGTTTCACAGTATTAAACTGTATAAGCACTTCATCATAAAAAGGATTAGGACCAATAGAGATGGTGGTGATGTTGTCGCTTAGTTTTCGGATAGAAGTACTCACCTGCGGAAACTGTGCTAATGGCGGATAAGTATTCAATGCCACCGAAGGCGAACCTGCTTCGCGTAAAAACTGTTCACTATCATTTACATACCACGAAGGTGTAATACTTACCGTATAATTTTGAGTAGTAATGTCGGACATATAAACAAAATCACCTTGCGTGCGTTGCGGAGTAATATCGAGCACATAATAACCGTGCAAAATCAACTCTACATAGCGCACATGCGGTGCTAAAGAATAAACAGTATTAGCAGTAATCAATTGCGGCAATTCATTGCCCGATGAAATACTCGGTGTTACAAATTCAACTCCAACTGAATTTTGCCGGTTTTGCGCATCATAATTGGGTAATGGTAAATCATTCGCCCATGCAGTGTGAATATCGCCCGTAAGGACAACCACATTTTTAATGTTGTGGATTGTGATATGGTCATATAGTTTTTGCCGGTCGAAAGGATAACCATCCCATTGATCGGAATTTATCATTACCGGTGTGGGTCCAAGCACTCCCGCAGGAACAATCAGCGGAGTCATAATTACCTGCTGACCGAGAATCTGCCATTTAGCAGTAGAGCTATCTAAGTTGTGTTTCAACCAATCAATCTGAACAGATCCGAGCATATTGCGGGTAGAGTCAAGAATCGTAGAATCTGTAGAAGGAACAAATTGCGAAGTAGTTACTTGCTTATCGCGGTCATACAAGCGCGTGTCGAGCATATTCAAATCTGCTAAATCGCCCCAGGTAAATCTTCTAAAAATTTTAAAAGTGTCGTTTACATCGGGAAAACGAACAGGCATCCATTCGTGGTATGCTTCAATAGCATTTGATTTACGATCGTACCATGAACCATCATTTGGCAGGGTGTGGTTTTTCGCTCCGTCTTTGTAAGAATTGTTTGCTGTTTCATGGTCGTCCCAAACACAAATCCACGGATACTGCTGGTGGGCTGCCTGCAAATCAGGGTCAAGGTGATAAAGTGACTGACGAATTCTATAATCTAATAATTGAATGGTTTTGCTGCTCGGTTCATGAAAGCGGTCGCCAACAGCATTTACATTCGCACCACCTTCGTAGGTATAATCACCCAAAAACAAAACTGCGTCAATATCATTTCGTTGACTTAGGTGACGGTGCGCGTTGTAAAATCCATCCTGATAATCCTGACAGCTTGCTACTGCAAAACGCAAATTGTTTACCGCTCCTGTTGGAAGGGTTCGTGTTCTTCCGGTTACTGATTTTAATGTATCGTACACAAAGCGATAGTAGTACCATGTATTCTGTTGCAATCCCGCAGCATCTATTTTAATAGTATAATCTTTTGTGCTATCGGTAGAAGTAGTTCCGTTATTAATAATGTTATTGAAAGAAGTATCGGTGGCAATTTCCCAATTTACCGAAACAGGATCAACTTGCGGATTGAGAGTAATTCTAGTCCAAAGAATAACTCTGTCAGCTAAAGGATCGCCCGATGCTACTCCATGATAAAACGGATACAAAGCAGGGTTAAGTGCCGAGCGTGTAGAACTGTTAGGTTGTGCATTCGAAACAATAACAAAAACAGCAGAGAAAAGAAGAGCAGAAATTTTTTTCATAATAAAAATTTGAGTGTTGAAAGTAAGAATTTATTGAAGTAGAAGTGAATTCTATCTTAGCACTTCAATTTAAACTCAATATGAAATTCGGAACCAAAGCAATACATGCGGGCTTAGAGCCCGATCCTTCAACAGGAGCTATTATGACTCCTATTTATCAAACTTCTACCTATGTGCAGGAATCACCGGGCAAAAATAAAGGTTATGGATATGCGAGAGGAAAAAATCCGACAAGAACAGCTCTTGAAAAAAATATTGCTGCATTGGAAGAAGGGAAGCACGGATTGTGTTTCAGCAGCGGAATGGGTGCTACTGATGCAGTTATTAAGTTATTAAGCCCGGGCGATGAAGTAATAACGGGTGATGATTTGTATGGTGGCTCTTACAGAATGTTCACGAAAGTGTTTGAGAAATATGGAATCAAATTCCATTTCATCAATATGACAAATGCTGAGAACATTCGAAACTATGTAAATGAAAAAACAAAATTGATTTGGATAGAATCTCCCACCAATCCGCTGATGCAGATTGTAGATATAGCAGCCTGCTCAAAAATTGCGAAGGAGAAAAATATATTGCTTGCCGTAGACAATACCTTCGCTTCACCATATTTGCAAACTCCTCTTCTATTAGGTGCAGATATTGTTATGCACTCCGTCACAAAATATCTTGGGGGACATAGCGATGTGATAATGGGTGCCCTGATAATGAATGACGATAAATTATTTGAGCAGCTTTATTTCATCCTCAATTCATGCGGAGCTAACCCCGGACCAATGGATTCATTTCTTGTACTGCGCGGAATAAAGACATTGCATCTTAGAATGGAACGCCATTGCTACAACGGAAGAAAGATTGCAGAGTATTTGAAAACACATCCGCGTATCGAAAAAATTTATTGGCCCGGCTTCGAAGATCATCCTAATCATGCTATCGCAAAAAAACAAATGAAAGATTTCGGTGGAATGATCTCGATTGTTTTAAAAAATGCTTCAGTAGAGGACACATTTAAACTTGCTTCTTCTTTCAAAGTGTTTTCATTGGCTGAATCTTTAGGTGGTGTTGAATCGCTTATTAACCATCCTGTAACCATGACTCACGCTTCCATACCTAAAGCGGAAAGAGAAAGAGTGGGCGTGGTTGATAATCTCCTTCGCTTGAGTATTGGAATAGAGGACGTGGAAGATTTGCTGGAAGATTTGAAACAGGCATTGGGTTAAAACAAAAATCCCCGATTGCTCGGGGATTTTTGTTTTAAAGAATTACATCTTTTACTTTTATATCTACCTTTTGCTTTTTTACCGCAAAGGTGTCCTTATCAAGAATGTTTCTTACAGCTCCATATCTAAGGAAACGTTGCTTTACATACTTCTTCAAATTAACATCCGTAAGTTTAGCATAGTTGACTGCAATGTCGTTTACGTTCTTAATAATCTGCTCACGAATTGATTTGTAATAATCTTCCTGCATACTTTGGTCTGATGATGAGGGAACGCTTTTACCTGTTACGCTGTCGGTAATTAAATTTACGGGCGGAGCATTTTTCATCAGGTCTTCCATATTCTCCGCTAAATATTGCAACGGATTCAACCCCTTTTCATTATCAGTTATTGTTTTAACCATCGCTAAATCGTTACTGGTAGTAAATAGCTCTTTTGCCTCGCCCAATCTAAAGCCAAGCAAAGCATCATAAGCACGGCATTTATCGCCCATACTAACGTTTCCTGCTTTGTCATAAAGTTTTGATGCCAGTAAATAACTTCCTTTATTCATAGTGCTGGCTGCCAATTTCTCAACTGCTTCATCATTTTTCTTTTCAGCATAAGAGTCTGCCAATCGCACAATCAGGTTATCTGCTTCCTCATCGCGGTGTTCTGCATATAAATAATCTGCATACTTATGAATTCCTTCTTCTACACCGCCACTTAAATAGGCTTCAATCGCTTTCTGAAATTCGCTTCTCGCATAGTAAATATCTCCACCTTTTTTCGCTCCTTCAGGTGTCTTTAACTTCAAATAAGCCTCCGCAGCTTTTATTTCATTCTCGCCCCCTTTATCAAAATATTCTTTTGCTATTTGTTCAATCTTAACTGCCCCTTCCCCTACTACATAATAATCCAATGCTTTCGGATAGGCACTCATTCCCTTCTCATAAAACCGATCGCCAATCATCCGCGCACCCTCTTTAGTAGCATCTGACTTGCCAAACAAACTCATTGCCTTCGCTAAACTTTTAGTCTGTGCTTTGTCATCCTCGTTAAATGCTTGCTCTACATACGCCTCAGCTACTTTCTTTAAACCTTCTTTTTTCAATTCTTTGGTTGAAGCATTGAATGAATTAGTAGCGTTTACCAAATCTCCTTTATCCAAATACGCATCGCCTACTATTGCTGAAACTTCTTGCGGCTTCATCCCTGCTTTCATAAAACCTTCCTTTGCCTTATTGATGCCTTCCTGACGTTTTGCGACATCGGTTTGTGTCATTGCTTTTGAAAGTACCTCGCGGGCTTTTGTTTCGTCTTTACTTTGTGCGAAAATCTGTGAGCAGCTAACCAACATCACCATACTTGCAGCCAGTATGTTTCTTATTATCCTTGTGTTCATGGTTGATATATTTTTTGAAAGAATGATTAAAGATACTATTTCGAGAAATATTGCAAGCAAATCAAAACATTTCTTTCATTAATCACATAAAAAATGAAACGGGATTTTGTGTATGAACTTTTGGAGAAGAAGCATAGAGAGTATAACTCTGTTGCTTTTATTAAAGACGACCCTGTATCTATTCCCCATCGCTTTTCAAAAAAACAGGATATAGAAATTGCTGCTTTTTTCTCTGCAACTATTGCCTGGGGAAACCGCAAATCAATTATCACTTCCGCCAATAAGCTGATGAACCTTATGGATAATGCGCCACATGATTTTGTGTTGAATCATCAAGATAAGGATTTGAAAAAATTACTTGAATTTAAGCACCGAACCTTTAACGCAACCGATACGCTTTACTTTGTTGAGTTTTTAAAACAGCATTATTTGAAACATGAAAGTTTAGAAGAAGCGTTTTTGAATGCGGATTTTAGAATGCAGAATGCAGAATTGAATACAGAAAAAATGCTTGCAAATTTTCATGAAACGTTTTTCTCTCTCGAAGATTCTCCGCACCGCACACGCAAACATGTAGCCACTCCTGTTCGGGGCAGCACGTGCAAGCGCATGAACATGTTTTTGCGTTGGATGGTGCGAAAAGACAAACATGGAGTTGATTTTGGAATCTGGAAAAAGATAAAACCCGCACAGCTTTTAATTCCGCTCGATGTCCATGTAGATAGAACCGCACGCAAACTTGGGTTGATTAAGCGCAAGCAAACCGATTGGGAAACAGTTGTAGAGTTGACCGAGAACCTAAAAACCTTCGACCCTAAAGACCCTGTGAAATATGACTTCGCACTTTTCGGAATTAGTGTGTTGGATAAAATGCAGATACATTAGCGTCCGATGGAATTCCCCAAAACACTTTTCGATTCGTTCGAGATTGAAGAACAACTTCTTCCTGCCACATACAATGAAGAAGAAAAGTTCCGTGCATTTCGTCAATTGCTTATTCAGCGAATTGACGAACTCATTCATCGCGATTTTGAAAAACTGAAATGGATTTTATACCGCATTGATGTAAGCGAAAAGAAATTGAACGAAGCATTGCAGAATTCAGAAGCCGATGCGGCAACCGTAATGGCAGATTTAATTATTCAAAGACAAATAGAAAAAGCCGAAAGCAGAAAAAAATTTGGCGATAACGAAAATGATTGGAATTTTGACGTATAAACTTTAGCTGTGAAGAAATTTCTACTTATTACACTTCTTCTTACATTCAAGCTAGCACAAGCACAAGGCTCTACAAAAATTATAAAAACAAAACACTGGTTCGACTTCAAAGACCCATATCACAATTGGCGTTTATATGTTTATTGGGGGTATAACCGCGCGTTCTTTTCTAAATCCGATATACACTTTCATGGGCCGGGTTACGATTTCACTGTTTACAAGGTAAAAGCAAAAGACCGACCCGAAAAATTTTCGTTTAAAATTTATTTTAATCCAGTTACTGCCACTATACCCCAATATAATATGAGATTGGGGTTCTATTTCAAGCATAATATTCACCTATCTATTGGAATGGATCACATGAAATATGTGATGGTGCAAAATCAAATCGTGAAAATGTCGGGTGTAATTGACTCTTCGGTTTCGCACCAGTTTGCCGGTTCATATGTGAATCAGGATAAGATTCTTACAAATGATTTTCTACGGTTTGAGCATACAAACGGATTGAATCTCTTCACGATTGATATTGAGTACCTGCTTCCAATTTATCATACTAAAAAAGATTGGTTGCACATCGGATGGAATTTCGGACTTGGTGGTGTATTTATGGTTACAAAAACTGAGGTGCATGTAATTGGCTTTGGCTTGGATAACGATTTTCATACTGCCGGCTTTAGCTTGCCTATAAAGACAGGACCACGGATTGACATCTGGAAATATTTCTTTCTCACCTTCGAAGTGAAAGCAGGATACGCGCATCTGCCTTGGGTTTTAATACGCAACAATGCCGTAGATTTGGCAGACCACAATTTTGGTTTTGTAGAATATTATGGAGCATTTGGCGTGTCTTATAGTTTTGCAAAAGGCGCAAATTTTTTCCCGAAGAAGAAAAAGAAAATACGTTTGTAGCCACAATAATCAAACAAAATATTAATGTCTAACGCCAACAATCCAAATTTAAAATCGTGGGTAGAAGTAAAACCCGATAGCGATTTCCCAA
>JBKJJB010000347.1:0-3920 GCA_046598235.1 Chitinophagales bacterium | reverse complement strand
TGTTGGAGTAGTGGGAACATCACTGAAGAGATGGTGCAGCAATATTTGGAACATCACAAAAATGCAGCAAATGATGAAGGGGATAATTTCATACTGGAGTAGGAATTTATTCCATCCCCAAACCTATGCACTTTTAGTGCATAGTATTTTAGTTAGTTTGCCTTGGCTGCCCTTCAGGTTTTAGCAATCTCAAATGATACCGATTTAGGCAATGCCATTTACGTTTTCACATCCTGCTGCCGTTTTACCACTGCGTATTTTGCCGAGGCATTGGTTTTCGTTTACCGGTCTTATAGCGGGCAGTGTGGCTCCCGACTTTGAATGTTTTTTGCGCATGAATGCAGATGGCACTTTTAGTCATACGGTGGCAGGTATATTTCTGTTTGGTCTTCCGGTGGGTATTGTAATTGCCTTTATTTTTTACAACATAATCGTAGGTCCTCTTCTGGATAATACTCCGTCAATTTTGTCGTGCCGGCTTTCGTTTCTCAAAAACTCAGATTGGAATAATTATTTTAGAAACAATAAGCTAAAGGTGTGTGTTTGTATAATTGCCGGAGCCATATCGCATGTTACATGGGATAATTTTACACACGAGCATGGGCATTTTTCGCAGATGGTGCCATGGGCTATTGGAAAGCATTATTTATTGGGAATAGAAATAACCTCTCATCATATGCTGCAACACATAAGCACCCTTACAGGAGGGCTTATCATTGCGGTGTATATATGGTTTCTCCCTGTGGATGCAAATCATCAACCGGTAATTTCATTAAAGTATTGGTCTATAGTAGCCGTTCTCTTCGCTGTGATATTCTCCTTCCGTCTATCGTTCGGCTTGTGTAGTAATTGGCTCAATAATATTGCAGTATCCGGTATTGCTGCCGGCATGATTGCAATTACGTCTACTAGCTTACTTTTTTTAAAAAGATTTTAGTGAAGATGTAATTGGTGGTTTTATTTCTGCATCGCCATGAAGTTTTGAAACACACTATACTTGCGCCTGCAAAATGAAAAACCTTCGCGCGCATATCTATCTTTTTATCGTTAACCTGTTTTACGGTGCGGGGTTTACTATTACTAAGCTGGTAATGCCCGAATACATTAAGCCGTTTGGGTTTATCTTTTTCAGATGTTCCATTACTACTACGCTGTTTTTTATTCTCCATTATTTCTGGCTAAAAGAAAAAATAGATAAGAAAGATTTTCCACTCCTCGCCATCTGCGGCATATTCGGAGTGGTTATCAATCAGGAGATGTTTTTTCTGGGCTTAAGTATTGCCACGCCTATCAATGCCGCGCTTATAATGATAATGACACCGATACTCGTGTTCGTTATTTCGTTTTTTCTGGCTCACGAAAAAGCGAGCTGGCAAAAAATTCTCGGGCTTGTTCTTGGATTTAGCGGAGCATTGGTAATTCTTGCAGGAAGAGGGTTCAACTTTTCGAGCGAAACATTATTGGGCGATTTATTCATTCTCATCAATGCTACTTCTTATGCTATCTACCTGGTTATTGTTCGTCCATTAATGAAAAAGTATCATCCGCTCACGGTAATCAAATGGGTTTTCTTTTTCGGCTTGTTTCCTGTTTTAGTGTTTGGCTACCATCAGTTTAACGAAATTATGTGGAGCACCTTTACTACCCAAACATGGCTGGCAGTTGCGTTTGTTATTATCTGCACCACTTTTCTTGCCTACCTTTTAAACATGCTTGCGCTCCGCGAAGTACATTCGAGTGTGGTAGGAGCTTACATTTATCTGCAACCAATTCTTGCAACTTTAATTTCTATTTCTTTAGGAAAAGATGAAATCACTTTCGAAAAAATTCTCTCTGCCCTGCTTATCTTCAGCGGAGTTTATTTGGTTTCCTTTTCCGATAAAATAAAAATGTTCAACAAGCCTAAGGAAGAACCCGACAGCGATGACATGATTTTGGAATAGAAAAAATCCGTGTCAATCCCTTTAATCCACGTCATCTGCGTTCCAATGTATTTTCTATTTTCGCGCCATGCTAAAATCAATGACGGGATTCGGAAAAGCCAGCGGGCAAATTGACGAACGAACCGTGAACGTGGAGATTAAATCGCTCAACAGTCAGAAGGGACTCGACCTGAGCGTAAAACTTCCGAGCAAGTACCGCGAGTATGAATATGCCATTCGCAATAAAGCATCTGCTATTTTACAACGCGGCAAAGTAGATATTTACATTACCCTCGAACACAACACTGCTTCTAGCGAACTATCGCTCAATACCGAACTTATTAAATCATACTTTGAAGAGTTTAAAAAAATTGCCGATGAAATTGGGGCGAGCACCGAAAATCTTCTTCCCACTATTTTAAAAATGCCCGATGTAATTGGCGAATCGCACGAAGAATCGAGTGAGGACGAATTAAAGTTGATTGAAGAAATATTGAGCAAGGCAATTGGCGAAGTGGAATCGTTCCGCGTTAACGAAGGAAAATCTCTGGAGCATGAACTGGCTATGCGCATCACCAACATTGGAAAACTTTCCAGCGATTTAAGTTCAGAAGATAAAAGACGCGTAGTTGAAATTCGCACGCGTTTAAAAAACAACCTCGACAATTTTATTCCAAAAGATAAAATTGATACCAATCGCTATGAGCAGGAAGTAATTTACTACATCGAAAAATTAGACATCACCGAAGAGCTTACTCGCCTTAAATCGCACTGTGATTATTTCAGAAATATCATTGGCGATAAAGAAGAACTGAAAGGGCGCAAACTGAATTTTATTGCGCAGGAACTAGGCAGAGAAATAAACACCGTAGGTTCTAAAGCCAACGATGCAGTAATGCAAAAGATAGTAGTGAACATGAAAGATGAATTGGAGAAGATTAAAGAACAAACGAGTAATATTCTTTAACCACTTCCCGCTAAAACGCGGGATGAAACAAAATCCCCTAAAGGGGACTTAAATACAATGAGCGGACATAGTTTCACTAGAGTTTTAATTCCACCCAAAAAATTAGTTGTGATTACTGCGCCAAGCGGAGCAGGGAAATCATCTATTGTAAAGAAACTATTGCAGCACAATCCTGATTTAGCTTTTTCCGTTTCGTGTACCACACGTGAAAAAAGAACTGGCGAAGAAAATACGCATCATTATTATTTTATATCTGTAGATGACTTTAAAAGGAAAATTGCGGGCAATGAATTTGTAGAGCATGAAGAAGTTTATCCGGGTAGATATTATGGAACTTTAAAAACAGAAGTAGAACGAATTTGGAGCCACCGAAAAGTAGTGGTATTTGATATTGATGTAAAAGGGGCTCTCAATCTCAAAAAGCAATTCGGGAATGATTGCCTTACTATTTTCATTGCACCACCTTCTAAAGAGTCGCTCATCAATCGTTTAAAAAATCGCGGAACAGAAGATGCCAAAAGTTTGAAAGCAAGAATCAAACGAAGCGAGGAAGAGTTATCCTACTCAGACAAGTTCGATAAACTTGTTGTGAATCATGATTTTGACACAGCATACATGCGCGTGAAAAATCATATCCTGAATTTTTTGAAACCACAAACGCAGCACGTTCACTAAATCTTTTTCAGAATAGAATTTTGAAAAAGAGTTGATTTTTGTTTTCTGAAAAGGAAAGCTATTTTCATTCTGTAAATGGAAACACTCATTACATCAGGCGTAGAAGTTCAGGTGGAAACAGTCTTTCAACCCGAACATTCAAATGTTGCTCTCAGTCAATTTCTGTTTGCTTATCACATCACTCTTGTCAATCATAACAGTTTCACCGTTCAGTTGCTCAGCAGAAAATGGAAAATCACTGACTCCACTTTTGATATTCGTCATGTTGAAGGTGAAGGAATAGTTGGACGTCAACCGGTTTTATATCCCGGAGATTCTCATCAATATGTTTCCGGCTGTGACCTTTCATCGCCTAT
>JBKJJB010000257.1:0-4723 GCA_046598235.1 Chitinophagales bacterium | reverse complement strand
CCCGTTGCCATTACCGATATTCACGAGTTAGAGGCAAACAGAATTGACACAAAAGATACGGAGCTTAACCGTGTGTTAGGTGGCGGTATTGTTCCCGGGTCGCTGATATTAATTGGTGGTGAGCCGGGCATTGGTAAGTCAACTTTGATGTTGCAGTTGGCGTTGAAACTGAAAGGACAAAAAGTTTTGTATGTAACTGGCGAAGAGAGCGACCGGCAAATTAAATTGCGTGCCGACCGTGTTGGAATTAAAAACGAGCAATGCTTTATTCTTTCCGAAACCAACACACAGCAAATATTTAAACAGGCAGAAGCACTCGCTCCTGATATTATTATTATAGATTCTATTCAAACATTGCATTCTATATATATAGAATCTACACCGGGTAGCGTGTCGCAGGTTCGCGAGTGCACATCGGAGTTGCAACGCTACTCTAAAGATACTTCTATTCCTGTTTTTCTTATCGGGCATATTACTAAGGATGGAATGATTGCCGGACCAAAAGTGCTTGAACACATTGTTGATACGGTGCTTCAATTTGAAGGAGACAGAAATTACACCTACCGTATTCTTCGTACCACAAAAAACCGTTTCGGTTCTACCAGCGAAATAGGCATTTACGAAATGATAGGCGAAGGGCTGCGCCCCGTGCTTAATCCTTCGGAAATATTATTAACGCAGCGCGAAGAAGAACTAAGCGGCATTGCCATTGGCAGCATGATGGAAGGCATGCGCCCTTTCCTTATCGAAACGCAGGCATTGGTTACTCCCGCATTTTACGGCACTCCGCAGCGAAGCGCCACCGGTTTTGATGTTCGCAGAATGAATATGTTGCTCGCAGTGCTCGAAAAGCGCGCGGGTTTCCGCTTTGGCACCAAAGATGTTTTCCTGAATATTGCCGGAGGGCTGCGGGTAGAAGACCCCGCTATTGATTTGGCGGTGATTGCTGCGCTTTGTTCTTCTTATAATGATATTGCTGTTTCCTCCAAAACCGCTTTTGCGGCAGAAGTAGGATTGAGTGGCGAAGTAAGAGCGGTAAGCCGCATTGACCAACGCATTTCCGAAGCCGATAAATTAGGTTTCGAAAAAATATTTATCTCCAAATTCAATCAGAAGATTGATGCTAAGAAATTCAACATCGAAATTGTTTACCTCACCAAGGTGCAGCAATTAATGGAGGAGTTGTTTGGGTAGATTTAATCAACTTATAAATTTGAAGAAGCAATAAATATGTCAGTAACATTTTGGGCTTGTTATGTAATTCTATTTATTCTTTCGACCTATTGCTTTATAGCTATTGTTCAATCAAAAAAATCAAAACTTCTCGAATACATTTTAGTAATCTATTTCCTTTCAGGTTTTTTGATTGCCGCAGTAATATATATTTATAAAGAGATAAACCCATTCGACCGCGAACAAATTATAAGAGGAATTATTGTAAGAGAAAAGGAGTTTTGCGGCAAGAGGAGTCATTGTTGGCTGGTAAGCTATTACTCTTACAATGTTAATGGAAAGGAATATGAAGGAAGTGTGATTAAAGACAAGACATATATGCGAGGGTATAGTGTAGGCGATACTATTGATATAACTTACAATCAAGATGAGCATTCAGCTTCACGTGCAACTCATACTCAATACTGGTATATAAATTCAAGTAAGAAAAAGTATTTAGATAGAATCATACAACAAGTAGGCAAACGGTACCTTTGAATTTCTAAAAAATTCACCCTCCAAATACCTCACTAAGCTTCAGCAACTAATAGAGGAGTTGTTCGGGTAAAACATTTTTTCAATAGTTAAAAACTTACTTCCCTAAAATCTCTTCGAGCTTCGCGCTCAGTTCTTCACCACGCAACGATTTGGCAATAATCTTTCCCTCTTTATCAATAAGAAAATTGTCGGGTATGCTTCGTACGGCATACAAAGCGGCTGCGGCATTTTCCCATCCTTTTAAATCGCTTACATGCGTCCAGGTTAAATTGTCTTTGGCAATAGCTTTTATCCATTTCGCTTTATCATCATCGAGCGAAACACCTATTATTTCAAATCCTTTTGGGTGAAACTTTTGATAGGCTTTTACCACTTCAGGATTTTCTCTGCGGCAAGGTCCGCACCACGATGCCCAAAAATCAATCAGGAAATATTTGCCCGCAAAGTTTTTGGTAGAAACACTTTTGCCCGAAGTATCGTTTTGTGTAAAATGAGTAACAAGTTTACCTATCGCACTCTTTTCTAGTTGCTGCTTTATCTGTTCGCGCTTACGTACATATTTTGATGCCTGCACATTTGCAGCCATCAGCACCAGCAAGCTATCGCCTTTTGCCATCGTTTCGGGATGGGCATACATGCCATAAATCAAATAAGCATTTACCACCCAGTTAGTATGCGCTGTCATCCATGCTTCTTCTTCTACTTTATGGTGAGTATACAACTGCTCAAAATCTTTCCACTGATTTTTTACTGCCGTAGTATCGCCTTGCTTTTGCAGTGCGCTAATAACCTTGTACATAGAATCGCGTTGCTGCCTGCGCGGTTCTTCGCTTGTATAATAGTTGCTGTATTGTGCGGTTGAGCTGCCACCTGTTGCAATCAAATTATCCGGAAAAGTGGTATCGGCAATTATATAAGTAGTACCTGGTTCAAAAAAGAAATTGTTCTGCATCTTTTCATCATGTGTACCTACAACCCCCATAGTTGGCTCGGCAACCATTCCTTTAAAAAAAAATTTGCCATCGGTGGCAAAAGCCGAATCGGTTTGCTTTATAAGATTATCATTCAGGTATTCGATATAAACCCATTGGTTGGCGATGTGCTGAAAGTTGCCAAAGATTTTAAACTGCTGGGCAAAAGAATTTTTGAAACTGAACGCAATAAGCACAAACAATAGGAAGAGCAATTTGTTTTTCATGAAGTAAATCTGTTTAAAAATTCCGAAGCTTTCATTCACAAATCATTTTATATTTAAAACATGAATCCGTTTCTTCTTTCAGCGCTTTGCATTTTCGGTTTCATGTGTGTAATGTTTGTAATTGCGCTAATAAAAAAAGACAACAGCATAGTGGATACGGGTTGGGGTATCGGCTTTATCATTGTTGCCGTAGTTACTCTTTCAGTTTATGGCGATGGCATTTTCAAGCAGCGGCTGGTAAGTTACTTAGTGGTGCTTTGGGGTTTGCGGCTTTCGCTTTACATAGGCATACGCAATTGGGGCACACCCGAAGATTTTCGCTACGCCAACTGGCGAAAACAGTGGGGCAATAATGTGGTGTGGCGCTCTTTCTTGCAGGTGTTTATGTTGCAAGGAGTAATTATGTTCATCAACTCGCTACCAGTTGTTATTGTCAATTCAGGTCCTTTTGTTTTAAGAAAATATATTGCACTTTCTATTATAGGCACTGCCATCTGGTTTGTCGGATTTTTATTTGAAGGGCTGGCAGATAAACAAATGTTTGATTTTAAAAGCGACCGCCATCCGCACAAAGCTAAAGTGATGAACAAAGGATTGTGGAAGTATTCGCGCCATCCCAACTATTTTGGCGAAGCACTTATGTGGTGGGGAATTTTTCTGCTGGCTATTCCTTCGGGGCATTGGTATATATCCATTCTAGCACCGCTTACCATTACTTACTTGCTGCTAAAAGTATCGGGCGTAACCCTGCTCGAAAAAAAGTATGAAGGCAACGATGAGTATGAGTTGTATAAGAAACATACTAATGCTTTTTTGCCGTGGTTTCCAAAACGCAGTTAGGCGGGCTTCATTATCTTTACTCAAATTTTTCTGTATGAAATATCTTATTCTGTCTGCTGTTTTTTTTGTATCGCAACTTCTATCTGCCAACAACTTTACCGATTATAAAAACCACATTGCCAAAGACCGCCTGATAATAATGTTCGATAAAAATATTTCTGCGGAAAGAAAGGCTGAGATTATCCATTCGTCAGAAACAGTAACACATTTTGTTCATCTTCCTTCGCCATCGCTTACTATTTGTTTTGTAAATAATTTTGAAGAAGCACAGAAATTCTTCTCTGCAATTAATGAAGTATCATTCGTTTCGTTCTTCATTACTGACGGTAAGAATTATGCAGGAGTGCTGAATGATTTTTTTGTAAAGATTAAAGACAAAAACTTTGAATCCTTATTAAAAGAGAAGTTAAGCCAGGAAAACTTAGGCGAAGCAAAGCCTGATAAATACATACCGAACTTGTATTCAATAATCAATAATCGCTCATCCATAATAAATACTATTGATGTATGCATCTCTTTCTTAAATCAAGGCTGGGTAGAATATGCTGTGCCGAATTATCTGCTAAATCCGCTTGTTACTTCCAACGATCAGTATTACAACAATCAGTGGAATATCAGAAATACGGGTAGCATAGTACAAGGCAACGGAACCCCCGATGCCGATATGGATGTTGACAGCGCATGGACAGTAACCACAGGTGATTCAACTATCAAAGTAGCTATCATAGATTCCGGAGTGGACACACTGCACATAGATTTAAAGCAAAACATATTGCAAGGTCACGATGCGGTAAGTGATTCTACCGATGGCTTCCCTACTCCCACCTATCCTAATGATGGACACGGCACCTGCTGCGCAGGAATTGTAGCCGCCACTCAAGACAACAGTTTCGGAATAACCGGAGTTGCTCCTTCTTGTAAGTTGATACCAGTTCGTGCTTTCTACTACATTGAGTTATCGCCCGGCAACGAGCC
>JBKJJB010000114.1:0-4241 GCA_046598235.1 Chitinophagales bacterium | reverse complement strand
GGCTGCTGTGAAAGGTTACAAACTTATTCTTGTAATGCCCGAATCAATGAGTATTGAAAGAAGAAGACTGATGAAAGCATATGGAGCAAGTTTCGAACTTACACCGCGTGAAAAAGGAATGAAGGGCGCCATTGCGAAAGCGCAAGAGTTGGCTGATGCTACACCTAACTCATGGATTCCGCAACAATTTGATAATGCTGCAAATGTTGCTGTGCATGTGAAAACTACTGCTCAGGAAATACTAAACGACTTTCCTGAAGGAATAGATTATCTGATTACAGGAGTAGGAACAGGCGGCCACATCACTGGTGTTTCAAAAGTGCTGAAGGAGAAATTTCCAAATCTTAAAGTGTTTGCAGTAGAGCCCACTCTTTCTCCTGTGATTAGTGGCGGACAACCGGGACCACATCCTTTACAAGGAATTGGTGCAGGGTTTATTCCTGCTAACCTTGATACAAAAGTATTAGATGGCGTAATTCAAGTTACCAAAGAAGAAGCTTTTGAATACACGAAGCGTGCAGCTAAAGACGAAGCGCTTTTCGGAGGAATTTCATCTGGTGCAACGTTAGCGGCTATTGCTAAAAAACTTGTTGAAATACCTGCGGGCAAACGTATTTTGGGTTTCAATTACGATACCGGAGAACGCTACTTGAGTATTGAAGGATTATTTGAGTTGTAGGAAGAAAGTGTTAGAGAAACCTATTTGGGGAGAGTGAAGTGGAAAGTGCTTCCCTTCCCTTTTTCTGACACAGCCCATATTTTACCTCCGTGTTTTTCTACCACCTTGTAGCAAATACTTAATCCTATTCCTGTACCCTGAAATTCTTCATCGTTATGTAAACGTTTGAAAATTTTGAATATCTGTTCAGCGTATTGCTGTTCAAATCCAATTCCATTATCGGTAACTGCAAATTTCCAATGAGTGTGTTCATCACTTGTTTGAATTCTTACAGTTCGCTTACTATTCGTATTATACTTTATTCCATTCTCAATCAAATTCTGAAACAACTCGGTCATCATTGTTTCATTTCCTTTAATATTTGGCAAAGCATCGCAAGTTACTTCAGCATTGTTGGCAGTAATTGTCTCCTGCAAACCGGCTAAAACTTTTTTCACAATACTGTTTAGCGAAACTTCAGTAATGAAACTCAATTGTTGCTCTAATTTTGAATACTGAAGAATATCACGAATTAGGTCGCTCATCTTGTTCGCACCATCAATACTGAATTTCAAAAATTCGTTTGCTTCTTCGTTAAAAGATGAACCGTGCCTTTTCTTCAATAGCGTGAGATATGAAATGATAGTTCGTATCGGCTGTTTCATATCATGACTTACGATGTAAGCAAACTCTTCCAGTTCCTTGCGAGACATCTCTAATTTCAGTGCCTTGTTTTCCAATTCGCTTTGAGCGGTTTTCAAATCGGTAATATCACGAATAATCAAAAGATATTCGTTTGCTTTAAACGGAGCGATGATTACCTTGAAGAAGCGCCCTTTATGAATGGTTGTATCATGGTATTCAAACGATGCACTTAGGTCAGATTCAACCACATCCTTAAGCGCTTGTGTAAAGAGCGATGCAATCATTTCGGGCATTACTTCGCGGAACGATTTTCCTGCCAAATCATAATCAGGGATGTACGGAGGCAGGGTAGAATAATTATTGCTGCCTGTAAAATCTCCATCTTTATTTATAATGTATAACCAGTCAGGAAGCGCCCGAAGAATAAACTCGTTTGATAATTGTGCTTCATGCAAGCGAACTTCTGTCTGTAATCTTGTGAATGCGTTGGCAACCATGTTCCCAATCAACCCGAAGAAACTTGACTGCGCATGGTGAACATTTTCTTTAAACACAAACACCACAAAGCCGTTTACAACATTGCCACTTTGCAGGGGTATGATGTAAAAAGGTTTTTCAGAAATTCCATCCTTTATCAAGATTCCTATTTCCCTAAGTTTTTCGGAGTCTACAAAATCTCCATGAGATGCTCTATCGCCACGCATGGAGCGTAAAAAAATAATCAGTTGCTCGCTTATTTGCACTGCCTCATTAAAGTATTCCTCCAGCGTATCATTCCCTTCAGAAAACCATTGATTAGTGGAACGAAATTCATCTTGCAACTTACCGTGCATACGATACACTAACACTCCATCCGCCTCCAGCATTTTACCAAACTCTCCTAACGCTACATTTATCCCTTGCTTAATTTCCATTCGCTCCACATTTATAAACTGGTTGGAATGTTTGATAAGCATTTCTTCTACACGCAATTGTTTTTGAATTTCTTCCTCCAACTTTTTTCTGGTTTCAATGTCGCGTGTTTCAGCAAAAATTAAATTATCGGTTGCTCCCGGTGCCGATTTAAACGCACTGAAAATACTCTCCACCCATATTTCTTTACCCGACACTCCTTTCAACTTATACTCTACACTCAACCTTGTTTCCTTTTCCTCATTTACTCTCTTTAATGCGTGTTCCACTTTCGCTCTAAATTCCTCTGCCATTAACTCATAAAACTGATGCTTTACAGCATCTTGAATTTTATATCCCGTAAGAACTTCTGCTGCAGGGTTGAGATAAACAAACTGAGATTTATTATTAAGAATCAGTTGCGCATCGCGACCGTTCTCACTCAGCGCTTTAAATTGAACGTTGATATTTCCGCCAGTTTGCGTAAGTGCAAAACGCTGTACGTTAATAATATAGTTGCCAACTATTACAAAACTGAGGATAAGCTGATTCATTACAAGAAGCAGAATTGGGGAAAAAGTCAAATTGATATAAACAATTACCCCAAAAAATAACAACTCAGCGGTTGTAAATAACAAAAGTTCTTTTCTTGAATCAAGTGCCTGTGACGACACCACAAAAAGCAAATAACAGGCGAATAAATAGAAGGATTCTATGTCGGTAGAACCTTGTGTTCCCTGCCCGTAAGCATAAATAATATTGAAGTTGATGTGAAGTAAAAAAATCTTGAATAATGGGGATGTGTAATTGCTGTACTTGCTCACAGAAGCCGCCACCACAGCCAATCCCAGGATAATTCCAAAAATCCATACGATGGGCGAATCTTTTGTTAAAGGAGTGGTTAAATATTCATATCCGTTGCCGAAAATATAAGTAAGAACAATAAAAATGGCGATGATTCTTTCCTTCCAATAAAGTTCGGAACGAATACTTCTATATAAACCTAAAAGACGACTCATTGTGTTCAAATATATACAACTGGTTGAGTAATGCTAATTACATACGCCCGCTGACTCGGTTTTTTTTAGTCTTTTCGTGACAGATAAAAAACCTGCTACCATGAGAAAAGAGTTCAGCGACCTTATTGACAAACTACTTACTAAGAACAGAGAGATGGGTTTACTCCAGCTATCTGATGAAAACGACACCGCCAATGGAAGAACAGTAACCGTTAAAGGAAAAGAGATGGTTTACTTCGGTTCTTGCAATTATTTAGGTTTAGAAACTGATCCGCGCCTAAAACAAGCTGCAAAAGATGCCATTGATCGTTATGGTACTCAAACTTCGTATTCCCGTGCCGGACTATCGAATAAGCTATACGATATTCTAGAAAATAAGTTGGGTGAAATTTTTGGTAAGCCTACTATACTTGCTCCCACCACCAGTTTAGGACATATCTCTATAATTCCTGTTGTAATTGGCGAAAGAGATGCATTGATATTAGACCATCAGGTGCATAACAGTGTAAAGAACGCTGTGCAAATGGTAAAAGCAGATGGCGTGTATACCGAAACGCTGCGCCATAACAACATGGAATATCTCGAAACGCGTATTCAAATTCTGAGACAAAGTTACGATCGGGTTTGGTATTTCTGCGATGGTGTTTACTCTATGTATGGCGATACTGCCCGCTTTAAAGATTTGTGGCAATTGCTGGATAAGTATGATCAGTTTAATTTATATGTAGATGATGCCCACGGAATGAGTTGGACCGGAAAACATGGAAGAGGAATGGCTTTATCTAAAATGCCTTTTCACCAACGTATGATTCTTACTACCTCGCTTGCAAAAGGATTTGCCAACTGCGGTGGCGCTTTGGTTTTTGGCGATGAGCAACAAAAAAGTTTTATACGCAATTGCGGAAGTTCATTTATCTTTTCGGGACCTCTTCAGCCGGCTGTATTGGCATCGAGTATTGCTTGTGCCGATATTCATTTGAGCGATGAAATAGATACGCATCAGAACGCTCTGTTTGAGCGCATGGTAT
>JBKJJB010000078.1:0-29301 GCA_046598235.1 Chitinophagales bacterium | reverse complement strand
ATTTCGCCTATAAGCAAGTTCTACGTTTTTATTCATTCACTTAAAACGTAACCATATGCGCACTCAACTAATGAGCGACCAGGAACTGATTGATCAGTACCTTGCAGGCAACGAACTTGCCCTTGAAAGACTTATTCTCCGTCACAAGGACAAAATTTACACCTCTATTTACCTCATGGTAAAGGATAATTACCTCGCGGAGGATATTTTTCAGGAGACGTTTATCAAAGCCATTGACACCCTTCGGGCGGGCAAATACAACGAAGAAGGAAAGTTTGCTCCTTGGGTGGCGCGTATTGCCTACAACCTTTGCATTGACCATTTCCGCAAGCTCAAGCGCACACCGGGTATTGTAACCAGCGAAGGCGATGATATTTTTAAATACATGAAATTTGAGGAAACCCCTATAGAGGAACATGTTCATTTGGAAAAGTTTGAAACCAAACTGAAAGAACTGGTTGAGCAACTTCCCGAGGAGCAAAAAGAGGTGGTTATTCTTCGCCATTTTTTCAACTTCAGCTTTAAGGAAGTTTCGGAATACACTAATTCTCCTATGAACACTTGCTTGGGCAGAATGCGTTATGCGCTTATCAACCTGCGCAAACTGATGGAAGAGCATAATGTGGTTTTAAGATAAAGCTCTGTAATTTTTTTGTTTGTCGTTCAATCCGTCTCGGCTTTCCGGGGCGGATTTTTATTAAACCTGTTTCCAAGTTAGTGCTCAGAAACAAAAACTTTTACCTCATTACATCAAACCGCTGAGTATCTAAGCGGATAAAAATAAATAAGAGAATAGTAAACGACAGAAGCGAAGAGCCTCCGTAGCTGATAAACGGAAGTGGAATGCCAATAACAGGAGCTACGCCAATTGCCATCCCCACGTTTATCAAAAAATGAAAAAAAAGCATGCTCGCCACACAATAGCCATACACGCGGCTGAATTTTGAGCGCTGTCGTTCTGCCAAAAAAAGCAGCCGGAAAAAGAAGGCAAGAAAAATAAGAATGAGTATTAAACCGCCTGCAAAACCAAACTCTTCACCAATGGAGCTAAAGATGAAATCGGTACTCTGTTCAGGAACAAACTTTAATTTAGTTTGAGTGCCTTGCAGATAACCTTTGCCTATAAACCCACCGGAACCAATGGCGATAATTGACTGGCGGATGTTCCAGTCTTTTCCGCTTTCTACTTCTTTGCCAAGTAATACATTGATGCGGTCGCGCTGGTGTGGTTTTAATTTGCCAAAGGCAAAGTCAACCGAAAAAACAAATGCACAAGCCAGCAACCATAAGCCGAGAATGACTGAAATAACCTGCCGGTTGCGTTTCATAAAATAAATAAACAGCAAGGCTATGCCCAGTAGCACTGCCGCCAAAATAAATTTGTTGATGAGCAGAGCCATAACTCCTAAAACTGCCACCACCGTTCCTATAATTAAAAAGTAAGGTTCTAGCCCTTCGCGAAAGAGAACTAACGCAAGCGATAAAAAAACAATGGCTGACCCTGCATCGCCCTGTATTAAAACAAGTGCCATAGGAATGCCGATAATGGCAAACACTTTCAGTTTATCGCGCCACTTTCGAATATCTACATTCAATCCCGAAAGATATTTAGCAACAGCGAGACTTACCGCAAACTTTGCCATTTCAGATGGCTGCATCTGAAAGCCCCCAAAGCGAATCCAGTTGCGCTGCCCTTTTACTTCTACCCCCACGAACATCACCAACACAACAAACAGCATGAGCAGTACATAAAATATCCACGAAAAAGTTACATAAAAACGCGAGTCAACAATTAAGATGATAAAGAGAATGATTGTTGAAGCTACAATCCATTGAAATTGTTTTCCGCTGCTAACCGAAGAATCGAAAATACTTTTCTCGTCTCCTGAATAAGCTGCAGAGTAAATCGCAGCCCAACCCAACAGCACAAGTATGCTGTAAAGGATGACTGTAATCCAATCTAATTTTCCTGTGAGTGATTCCTGCCTTGCCATTTATCAATTATAAATTCTCTACTCTTCGGCATCGGTATTCATACCTGCCGATTTGTTTGTTTTTATTCCGTATTTATTCAATAGATTTGTTTCAATCATGCGTTGTTGCAGCGGCAAACGCTGTGTAGAAATAGTATCGTTGATGTATTTCTCTACCAACAAACTGGCAATGGGTGCCGCATAGGTGGAACCGTAGCCGCCATTCTCTACTACTACTGCAATGGCAATCTTTGGATTGTCTTTTGGTGCAAACCCTGCAAACATGGAGTGATTATCGCCATGCGGGTTTTGTGCGGTTCCGGTTTTGCCGCACAAAGTAATTCCTTCTACCCGCGCTGCTCTTGCGGTTCCGGCTTCTACCACTTGAAACAATCCTTCTACTACCGGTGGAAAGTGTTGTTCATCAATTAGTGCAACATGTTTTTCGTATGGATGGGTAACATCTTTATTGGTAACGGGGTCGGTAATTTTTTTCACTACATGCGGAGTAATCCAATAGCCCAGGTTGGCAATGCAGGCAAAAATATTTGCCATTTGCAAAGGAGTAGTAAGCACTTCGCCTTGCCCAATGCCCAATGATATAATGGTGGCAAACCTCCATCTGTTCGCACCATAAATTTTATTGAAGTAGTTTACGGTAGGAATGTTTCCGCGCACTTCGCTCGGCAAATCAATACCTGTTTTTATTCCCAGTCCGAAACTATGGCAACGCTTTACCCAACTGTCATATGCTTCTGCTGTGCTCAATCCATCTATTTTTTCTAATGAGTTGCGAAACGTTTGACAGAAATACGGGTTACACGATTGTGCCAAAGCAATTTGAAGATTTGTAGCCGAAGGATGCGGGTGCGAACAGCGAACAACCACACCACCGGCATTGTATGCCATGTTACACGGGTAGCCATACTCAGGAGTTTGAACGCCTTCCTGCAAAGCAATTAAACCAACAATAGGTTTAAAGGATGAACCAGGAGGATAAGTAGCCAGCGTTGGTCGCGAATAAAGAGGGAGCAAAGAATCTGTAAGTAACGCTTTAAAATTTTTACCGCGAATTGCCCCACACAATAAATTGGGGTCGTATCCTGGACTGCTTACCATTGCAAGAATTTCTCCTGTTACTGGTTCAATAGCTACAATGCTTCCTTTTTTGTTCTGCATCAACAATTCTGCAAACTCCTGCAAGTGAATATCAAGGGTGGAGATAACGTTATCTCCTGAAATTGCCAGTGTGTCGTAATCTCCGTTACTCAGGCTTCCCTGTTCACGGTTGTGTACATCTACAAAAACAAATTTTTTTCCGCGCTTGCCGCCTAATTCTTTTTCATACACCTTTTCAATGCCGCTATTGCCCACATAATCTCCGGGCTTGTAATACCCGTTCGATTTTTCAATCTGCTTATCGCTCACCTCACCAATGTCGCCAAGGATAGTTGCTGCAACCTTGTGCGGATATTTTCGGATGGTTCTTACTTGCCCGTAAAAACCCGGGAAGAGATAGAAGTATTCCTGTAGGCGTGAGTAATCTTTGAGGGATAATTGCTTGATGTAGATATTCGGCTTGTATGAAGAATATCCTTTCGCTTTTTTCATTGCTTTGAAATGGGCAATGCATTCATCTTTTGAAATGCCCAGCAGTTCACCTAATCTGAGTGTGTCAAATTTTTTCATCTGTCGTGGAATAACCATCAAGTCATAAATCGCTTCGTTGTAAACTATCAGTTCGCCATTCCGGTCGTACACCATTCCGCGAGTGGGATATACATCTACTTCTTTAATAGCATTGTTCTTTGCAAGCGAAATGTATTTTCTGTCAATTATTTGCAGATAGAATAATCGCATTACAAAAATTGCTGCAAACACAACAATGATTATTTGAATAACCGAATAACGACTTTTGAAGAGATCTTTACTCACAGTAAAAGCAGGTTATACATATCTTCTTTTTTTTCGGTTTGAAAACAGGAAAAGGAAGAGGAGCATGAAAATAACGGAGACGATAGTGCTGAAAATAATTTTAAGCAACAGCAGGAAGAAATTCAGAAAAGTGGCTGCTTCCACCAGAAAATAAAAAGTGAGATAGCCGAATATGCTAATACCTAAATAGACAATAAACCAAGTAATCCCCTGAGCATATACGTTGGGGCTGATTTCAAATTCTGTTCCTTTAGGAGTAATGATATTGATAAGAAATGGACGAAAATATCCAATAAGCAAACAGGCGGCAGCGTGCATTCCTATGGAGCCAAGAAAAATATCGAGCGTTAATCCGGCAGCAAATCCAATAATCATTAACAGCCAGCGTGGTGTTTGAAATGGCAGCAACAAAATGAAAAGGGGAAATACATACGGATTGATAAAAGAACTGAAATTGACATTGCTGAAAATAAGTATTTGAGCAAGCAGCAACAAAACAAACCGAAAGAGGTTAACGGGAATTTGGCTAATCATTTTGCTGTAATACTGTCAAGTAATTGAAGTTCTTCTTTGCGAATATTGTTCACTATATACACGTAATCCAAGTTTCCAAAATCGGTAGATAGTGTCACCGAAATTTCAAGAAAATTTTTGTCGGGCTCCATCTTCACGCTTTTCACAGTTCCCACCATAATGTTCCGCGGAAATAATTGCGAGAATCCGCTGGTCACCAAAGTGTCGCCCACTTTTACCGGAACGTGTTTAGGAATATCTTCTAATGAGCCGGTAGTAGAATTAACTCCATCCCAATGCAGATTACCGAAAAAATCATTCTTGCGGAATTTTGCACTCACTTTAAAATCTTTATTTAAAACACTAATTGCAGCTGAATAATTATCAGTTACACTTATTACCTGCCCAACAATTCCGCGAGCGTTCATTACGCCCATCTGTTTTTTTATTCCCTGTAATTTTCCTCTGTCAAGGTATATTAGGTTAGCAGCACTATTTACCGAATTTCGAATAACCCTGGCGGTGATGTAGTTAAAGTGCTGAACGGTTTTAGAAGTAGAATCACTTATGCGCCCCGAGTCAATTTTGTTATCATATTTTGATTCGTAAAGTTGAGCGCGGAGGCTGGCATTCTCTGCCACCAAGCTGTCACTTATTCTACGCAGATACAAATAATCGTTTGCTCCGGTGTAAGTAGCGTACACCTTTCCACTTATTCCGTTTGCAACATTCATATATGCTACCTCGTTGTAATGTTTGTTTTTATAAATGAGATAAAAACAAAAAACTTCAAGAGACACAAAAAATATGAAAAGGTAGTAACGAAGAAAAAATCGGAAGAGGTTATACACGAGAGAAAGTTATTAGTGAATGGTTAGTAGTTAATAGTAACGGCCGAATTTGTCTTTTCCAATAACTATTAACTATTAACGACTAACTTTTTAATCATCCATTAAGAAAGTGAAGCGGTCAATATTTTTTAGCGCTATGCCGGTACCGCGAACAACAGCGCGCAATGGATCTTCTGCTACATGTACGGGCAGTTTGGTCTTTTGACTTATACGTTTATCCAGCCCGCGCAACAAGGCACCACCACCTGTTAAATACAATCCTGTTTTAAAAATATCGGCAGCTAACTCAGGAGGAGTTGTTTCTAATGCTTTAAGAATTGCTTCTTCAATTTTCGAAATAGACTTATCAATAGCATGAGCAATCTCCGAATACGAAACAATAATCTGCTTAGGAATTCCAGTCATCAAATCTCTTCCGTTCACAGCAAAATCATCAGGCGGAACATCAATATCTGTAAGTGCCGATCCAACATTTATTTTTATCAGCTCGGCAGTTCTTTCACCAATCAACATATTATGTTGCCTGCGCATGTAGTCAACAATGTCTAAGGTGAATTCATCGCCTGCTACCCGAATAGACTGGTCGCATACTATTCCCGAAAGCGCAATGACAGCAATTTCAGTGGTTCCACCCCCAATATCAATAATCATATTGCCATTTGGTTCTTCTACATCTATTCCAATTCCTATAGCAGCAGCCATTGGTTCATGAATCATTTTTACATCCTGTCCGCCCGCTTGTTCAGCCGAATCTTTTACAGCCCGCTTTTCTACTTCTGTAATTCCCGATGGAATACAAATAACCATTTTATAGCGCGGAGGAAAGAACGGTTTCTTATCGCCATAAATCATGTTTATCATTTCACGAATCATGCTCTCGGCTGCTCGAAAATCTGCAATAACACCATCCTTTAGCGGGCGAACTGTTTTGATATTGGCGTGTGTTTTTTCATGCATCTGCATTGCCCTTGTGCCAACGGCAATTACTTTATCAGTCTTGCGGTCAATGGCAACAATAGAAGGCTGGTCAACAACAACTTTATCGTTATGAATGATGAGAGTATTAGCTGTACCGAGGTCAATAGCTATTTCCTGAGTTAAAAAGTTAAACAAAGCCATGCTTTGATAGAGGGTTTGAAAAGGTTCTGAATTGCGGACAAAGTAGAGAAAATCTTATCAGAGTTAACGGAACTTTTCAACAGAGATTGCAAGGGTGTACAGGAATATTTTCTAATGCTTGAAATGTCGCATGCCAGTCATCACCATTGCCTGCCCGTTTTTATTGGCAGCATCTATCGAGTCTTGGTCTTTGATACTGCCGCCCGGTTGAGAAATGGCGGTGATGCCGGCTTCATGCGAAATGCTTACACAATCGGGGAATGGGAAAAATGCATCGCTTGCCATTACCGAGCCGTTTAAGTCAAAGCCGAATTCCTTCGCTTTGCGAATAGCATTTTGAAGTGCATCTACTCTTGAGGTTTGACCACAATTGCTGCCAATGAGTTGCTTGTTTTTTACCAAAGAAATTCCGTTGCTTTTTAAATGCTTAACGGCAATTACGGCAAAAGCCAAATCTTCAATTTCTTGTTCGGTAGGAGATTTTGCCGTAACTACTTTGAATTCGTTTTTGCCTTCTACTTTGGTGTCAGCATCCTGTTCCAAAACTCCATTCAGTAAGTTCTTGAAAATTTTTGGAGAAGAAACTTTGGTTTTTTGTTTCAGAATAATTCTATTCTTTTTTGATTTTAGAACTGCAAGTGCATCCTCATCATAATCGGGAGCGGTAAGCACTTCAAAGAAAAGTGAGTTCAGTTCGTTGGCAGTTGCTAAATCAATTTTTCTGTTGGCTGCAATTACACCGCCAAAAGCAGAAGTAGAATCACAGGCAAAGGCAGCTTTGTATGCTTCGCAAATATTTTCGCGCGAAGCTAAGCCGCAGCTATTAGTGTGCTTGATGATGGCAACAGTTGGTTCAGAAAATTCTGCAACGAGATTTACAGAAGCGTCAACATCTACTAAGTTGTTGTACGAAAGCTCTTTGCCATTGAGGATATCAAAAATCTCATTTAAATCTCCATAAAAAACTCCGCGCTGATGAGGATTTTCTCCGTAACGCAACACCTTTCCCGTAAGTTCGCTCTTCTTGAATACTTCAAAATTATATTCCCGATTGAAGTAATTGAAGATGAGAGTATCGTAGTGCGAGCTAATCATAAATCCCTTTGCTGCAAACTTCTTTCTGTCTTCCAAATCGCTTTCGCCATTTTTTGTTTGCAATAATTCAAGCAATGAATCATAATCATTGCGCGAAGCAACAATGATTGTGTCTTTAAAATTTTTTGCAGCTGCGCGAATCAACGAAATTCCCCCTATGTCAATCTTCTCAATTACATCATCTTCACCTTTTCCGGCTTTTACTGTTTCTTCAAAGGGATACAAATCAGAAATCACCAAATCAATTTCAGGGATTTCGAATTGCTTCATTTCTTTTTGGTCGCTTTCATTATCCCTTCTTCCCAAGATACCGCCAAAAACTTTTGGGTGCAGTGTTTTTACTCTCCCTCCTAAAATTGATGGGTAGGAGGTAAGTTCTTCTACGGGGATTACTTTTATGCCTAATGCTTCAATAAAAGTTTGTGTTCCTCCGGTGCTGTAAATTTTTACTCCAAGTTTATCTAACTCTTTAGCAATTAGGTCGAGTTTGTCTTTATAGTAAACGGAGATGAGGGCTGCTTTGATTTTTTTGCGCATAGATAAATGGGTTGAGGAATTGCGCGCAAAAATAAAATTTGCGACTGCTGAATTGGGAGAGTTATGCTAAAGTTTTCAACTAAAAATTAACCAAGTATTTGCTCAATGATTTTAGGATACCACTCATGTTCTAACGCCAGCACTTTGGCCGAAAGAGTTTCTAAGGTTTCTGTAGAAGCAACAGAAATTTTCTTTTGCAGAATTATTTCGCCCTCATCATATTTTTCATTCACATAATGAATGGTTATTCCTGTTTCTGTCTCTTTATTGGCAATAACCGCTTCGTGTACTCTTAAGCCATACATGCCTTTCCCACCGTGTTTCGGTAAAAGCGCGGGGTGAATATTGATAATACGGTCGGGAAATTTTTGAAGAAGAAAAGTTGGAATAAGTTGAAGAAAACCAGCCAGCACAATCATTTCAATATTGAGCGCATTCAGAATACGCAGCATTTTATCTTCGCTGCTGAAAAAGTCTTTGCTAACAATGGCTGAAATTATCTTATTGCTATGCGCCATTTTAATCACCCCCGCTTCAGGATTATTGGTCAATACCAACGCCACCTTAATTGAAGAGTGATTTATAAAATGCTCAATGATGTTTTGCGCATTCGATCCTTTGCCACTCGCAAAAATTGCAATGCATTTCATGGGATTTAGTTTTCTGTATTTTGTGAATCAACTCTGCAAATCTCTTAATTCTATTTTTCATCGTTCGGAATACATTTACTATAAACGGTTCCGAATTGTTCTATTCCTTTCTCTAGTGAATAATACTTGTATGCGCCTCTTCTAATTTCATCTTTATCTAATCTTCCATTCCTGATTTTTTCAACAGCATCATAATATGTTTGCGTTGAAAAATCTTTTAGCACATAACCCGAATTGGTATCGGCAACTATGGCGTCTACATCACCTACTCCCGCATTACATATTAAGGGAAGTCCCATTCCCATTATTTCACCTTGTTTAGTTGGCGAAGATCCCGATTTTGAAAATACCGGTTGTATGAAAAATATTCCCCAGTTTGCCAAAGCAAGATAAGTAGGAACATGCTCACGGTTTGCGGGAGTTATAATTAGCGATTCTACGGGAATCCCTTTGGATAATGACTTTTTGATGACAATTTCTTTGTCATCTCCGGTTATAAATAAAAATTTTGCGGACGGCACCTTTTCAATCAGGCATTTGAAAAAATCAAGCATTTCATCCAACATATACCAGGTGCCTAAACTTCCCAGGTAACAGAGTACAAATTCTTTTTCTGCGAGTCCCATTTTTTGTCTGAGTTGCGGTAATAATTTTGTGTCTACACTTTTTTCTGAAAACAATTCCAGATCAGCACAACACGGAATTACTTCTATCGGAACGGGTTGTCGGGAAATATCCTTCCACGAATGTATAGTGCTTTTGGCTTTTTGTGTTAAGCAGATAACGTAATCTGCTTCGTTCAAAAACTTTCTTTCCTTCTTCTTGAAAAATAGGTATATCAATTTGAAAACAGGATTGGATAAATTCCACAAACCGCTTTCAGCGCGTTCGTCAGCCCAAAAGCCACGCATATCAAAAATAAACCCGGTTTTGAATTTCTCCTTCAGTTTAAACCCCATTACTGCTGAAATAATGGTTCGGCTATGAATGAGATTGAAATGGGTGTTGCGAAACATCGAACATCCTACTTTATACATTCGTATCAAATCCCAAAGTGTTGAAATTACCGGAGGGTTACGGGTATACACAACATACTTCCATTCAATGTTGTAGTTGTTTAGTTGCGTACGAACTTTCACTTCATTTCTAAGCAGGGCTTCTTTTTTTTCGCAACTGAGAACAGAAATGGAGTATCCTTTTGTAGCAAGACCGCAGATGTAGGGTATAACCTGAGATTGACCAAGATTATCGGTTAATCCATCATAGGATGTAAAAAGCACTTTTTTCAAGAAAGGTATTATTTGAAGAGACGCTCAAAAAATGCTTTAACTCCGGAGTTCAGGCTTTTTAGTTTTCCACTTATCCCCTCTGTATTTACATAAAGTGTATTGTGATCGCCAACTATTTCTTCCGAGGATCGTTCTGCCGTATAATAGTAAGTTGCCAAAGATTTACGGCTGATGCCATTGGGTGTTTTAAGAGGCACAGGGTGACCGTGATATGATATTTCATTAGTTTCAAACATAGCCATACGGTTAAACAACGGAGCTATATTTTCAAGCATTACTTTCTTACTCATATCCCACAATTGCAGATGTCCTTCGTATTCATCTTTCCAATCTTTATTCATGTAAACCAGTACATTTAATCGCCTATGATATTTGGTTTCCGGATGGTAATTATAATCAACGTGCACGTTGAGAAACGCTCCGGCTAATGATTGATGAAGTCCCCCGCCAAAGAGTTTTTCATCACCAACAAGATTTTCAATACCAGTTACTTCGCTTAAAAAATCAAGAAATTGTTGGCTGTTTAATTCGTCAAAAACAGATTTGAAAATTGAGTCCTGTTCAAATTTTGTTTGCTGATATTTATTTTTTTGATGAATATAAGTAGTGCCATCCCATGTCCCTTGTGCTACATTGGGGTACATCTTCAAAATGCTTTCGGCTTTATCTGTATAAAAAAAGTTATCATAGCACATGTATCTGAAAGGCTTCTTTGAATTCCAATCACTTTTTAACTGCTCTTTGTCCTTTTGAAGTTTTTCAAAATTTATGTATTTCATGCTTTCAATAAATTGCGTTCTGAATTATCGCTTAAAAATATAAATATTGCGAATGCAAATATTGAATAAATCATTATTGAGTAATAAGTTTCTGCTGATTGTTTTCATAGTACTTGTAAGAGTGTTGTTTATCGCAATTTTCCCGTCCTCAAGTTTCGATTTTATGCTCATGGATAGCCGTGAGTATGTTCAACTGGCAGATAGAGTTTTGGCAGGGAAATTTAATTTTGATATAGGTCGGTTTATCCGCTCCCCTTTGTATCCTTTCATGATTGCAGGGCATAAACTAATATTTGCTACCTACTGGCAAACGGCTCTTATACTTTCTCAAATTATACTATCTGTAATTACCGGCATTTTCATCTGTAAAATAAGCCGACTGATTTTTAAGAATGAAGCGATAGCTCAGCTTACAGGATTTATGTATGCGGTTTATCTGCCGATATTTTATTACGTGTATTCCTTTACATCTGAAACACTGTACATGTTTCTTAATGTAGGTTCAATGTATTTCTTTCTTAAAACCTTAGGCAATGCCTCAGTAAAAAATGTTTTGTTGTATGCGCTGTTCTTTTCATTGGCGTACTTAACAAGAGGAGAAATTTTGTTGTTTTTGCCTTTTGCTTTTCTTATAATTTTTTGGATGTATAGAAGCGAGAAAAAGAAAATTATGCGAATTTATGCCGGTATTTTTCTCACATGGTTTTTGGTCACACTGCCTTGGGGGCTTGTTAATGTGTATTATCATGACGAGTATTTAACCTCCAGCAATGGAGGCAAGTATGTTTTTTATCTCTCTAACTCAGCATTAGGTCACGCAGAGATTGTTGAGATTCCACATGCTGGGACGGCAGGCGGTCGAGCACTTAGGCTCGATTATAACTACTTTAACCTTGATTATGATTCGATAATCAACTTACCGCCACACGTAAAGCAAAAAGCTTTTTTTGCCTCTTCCTTAAACTGGATAAAACAGAATCCATATAAATTTTTGGAAACTAAGCTATGGAACGCAATCAATTTTTTTTCTCCGGGATTGACGATAGGGCATCATCCGATGAAAAATTGGAGTTTGATGTTCATTGTTACTTTGCCGTTTCACCTGTTGTTTTTTGGGGGATTATTTTTGGCAATTCGAGCGTCATCAGCAACCAATCACTTTTGGATTATAGGATACTTTTTTTCTATGCTTTTTTTTCTAACCCTGTTCTTGTACACTGCGCGCTTCCGGGCATATTCAATCGAAGTATATTATCTGATATATGCGGCTTACGCAGTAGTGTATCTATTCCGCAATACCAGACTGAGCACTTGGTTAAGCCCGTCAGCTAAACTGTGATGTAACTTGGGTTAAATGAAAATCACTTCTGGCTTTGCTCTTCCATCCATTTATGAAGTAAAATCAAAACCCATAATCGGTTATAAAGAAAATCCTCTCCGTTTTCGAAACGCGCAATAAGCGATTTTACTTTACTAAAATGTGCCACTGAGTATTTCATCACCATTTCTTCGCTTAAATATTTTTCAATCAGATAATGTAAATCTTTTTTCAGCCATTTTATAAGCGGAATAGAGAAGCCCCATTTTGGGCGGTCGAAAATTTCTTTAGGCACAAAATCATAAAGCACTTCTTTCAGTAAATACTTAGTGGTGCCATTTTTTCGTTTTAAATTTTCGGAAAGATTTAAGGCAAATTCTACCACGCTATAATCAAGGAAAGGAGTTCGTGCTTCCAGCGAAAATTGCATACTTGCAATATCTACCTTCACCAATAAATCATCTTTTAGATAGTGCTTGATGTCGAAAAGTGCCTGCTCCTCCTGCGCTGAAAGGTTTCGTTTTAGATGTGTAAAATCTTCATTGAACAAAATATGTTCGCGGTATTCCGGCTGAAGCAATTCATCCAATTCATCTTCACCAAAAAAATATTGTTCCTGCGAAAAGATGTGACTTTTTATTCGTTGTGAGCTTTTGTAATTAAAAACCCCCGAGGCGCGTTTGTAGCGATTTCCCATTTGCGATAGAGAAGATGCAATGGGTTTGCGAAGAAATTTTATCAGCGGATTATTCAATCGCTTTGCCCAGTCGTACATTCCATAACCTAAAAATAATTCATCGCCTCCATCACCGCTTAATGTCATAGTTACATGGTGACGAGCAAGTTTTGAAACAAGCATGGTTGGAATAGCAGATGAATCGGCATACGGTTCATCGTATGCGGTCATCATCTTATCAATCAAGTCAAGGGCATCATTTTCTGTAACGATAAATTCATGATGTTGCGTGCCAAGATGCTTTGCTACTTTTTGTGCGTATTCGCTTTCGTTAAACTTTGCTTCTTTAAATCCGATAGAAAAAGTTTTTACCGGTTTATCGGAAATACTTTGTGCTATGGCCGTTACAGCACTTGAGTCAATTCCGCCACTTAGGAAAGTTCCGAAAGGCACATCGCTTATCATGCGATAGCGGACAGATGAAGTGAGCAATTCCTTCAATTCATGTTTAGCAGATTTGAAATCGCTGTTCACTTTTGCTTCTACTTTCTCTTCAGGTTTCCAGTAGCTTTTTATCTCAATGTTGTTATTCTTTATTACTGCAAAACTGCCTGCGGGTAATCGTTGAATGTTGTCATAAATGGTAAACGGCTCCGGTATATAACCTGCATAAAGAAAGGTGTAAACCGATGGCTTGTAAACTTTCATATGGCTTTTTACAAAATCAATTTGCATCAACGATTTTATTTCAGAGCCGAAAGCAAAGTTGCCATCATATTGAAAAAAATAAAGCGGTTTTACTCCTAATCTATCTCGAAAAAGATGAAGCGATTTCTCCAACTTGTCGTAAATAGCCAAAGCAAACATGCCGTTGAGCAGATGGACAAACTCTGCGCCTTTCTTTTCAAATGCTTCAATAATTATTTCGGTATCGCTGGCAGTACGAGTAGAAATGTTGAGCTGCTTTTTTATCTCCTGAAAATTGTAAACCTCTCCGTTAAATACAATTACATATCTGCCGCTGTGCGAATACATGGGCTGATTAGCGGCTTCGCTCAAATCAATAATGCTCAACCTGCGGTGGCCAAGCGCACATGTTTTTTCTTCATTCACAAAATATCCGGCTGCATCAGGACCACGATGCTGAATAGCATTGGTCATGTTGTGCAAATCAGTTTCGCTGAATTGTTTTTGTAGAGAATAAAAACCAGTGATTCCACACATGGAAAATTTCGGATTTTGGATTTCGGATTTCGGATTGAAATACAAAAATCTATATGATGCAAAGTTAGTCTTTACTAAAAGGATGTTTACTCTGCGTGAGTTTTGCATATGGATGAAACTCGCCCTGCAATCCTATCGGCTGCGCATGGCGAATGTCGGCTGCTATGCGGATACTCGGCAGTGTATCGGCCACACCAAATCCATTCCCCTTTAAAATTTCTTCATAGCTGCGGTTGTGCAAATCGGTAAAGCCATCGCTGAATTCAATTTCTTCGCCTTCTAATGTCATGCTGCGGTAGGTGCGCATACCTTTTTGTTTAGCCGCTTCGGGAAGCGTATCGGCATCAATGCTCAAAAACCAACGAACCCGCGCTTTTGCAAACTCTAAGTAACCTGCTGCGCGGTCGTGCGTGTGCAGATGTACCACATTGTTTTTTACATCGCCAAAAAGCCATTGCAGCATATCGAAAAAATGAATACCGATGTTGGTGGCTATGCCTCCTGATTTTGTTACATCACCTTTCCAACTGGTGTAGTACCAATTGCCGCGTGAAGTGATGTAGGTTAAATCGAAATCGTATATTTTGTTTTTATCCGCCTTGTCAATTTTCTCTTTAAGTTTTATCACATTAGGATGAAGCCGAAGCTGTAGAATGGTATTTATTTTTTTGCCGCTTTCTTTTTCCAATTCGATTAGCGCTTCGGCATTGGAAGGTTTAAGCACCAAAGGTTTTTCGCAGATAACATCAGCACCGCTGCGCAATCCGAAACGGATATGCGAGTCGTGCAAATAATTGGGCGAACAAACCGACACATAATCAACGGAATTGCCTTTGCGCTTAAGTTTATCAATATGTCGCTCAAACCTTTCGAACTCTACAAAAAAAGCCGCACCGGGAAAATAGCTGTCCATTACGCCTACACTGTCGAAAGGATCGTAAGCCGCCAGCAATTCATTACCTGTTTCTTTTATGGCTTTCAGATGGCGTGGAGCAATATATCCAGCAGCACCTATAAGTGCGAAGTTCTTCATTATGCAAGTATAGAGAATTTGATGATGTAAGTTGATGCAGATTTGCTGCTTTGCGCGCTTTGCCGAGGTTTCTTTACTCTTCTCCAATAGCTGTCGCATCCTTCCGTGTTCCATACAAAATATCCCATACCGGCTGCATTTTGTAAACCCAATGATTATACTTGTTCGAAAGAATGATAATGGAAGTAGTATCTTGAATATAACGATAGAAAACTGTGTTGTTGCCATGCCACCAACCATTATGATACACCAAATAATTGCCATCGGGTTGTTGCATCAATCGCCAACCGTAGCCGTAGTTTCTTCTGCCGGGTCTTTCAAAACTTCGGGGAGTGTATGCTTCCTTTATCATTTCCTGCGATAATGCTCTGCCGCTATAAAGTGCTTTATCCCATAAAAACATATCATGAACAGTAGAGTAAACTCCTTTGTCTCCGGTTATTCCATCAAAACAATCGTTGTATTGAATTTGCCATTTAGAGTTATAGCTGATGGCCATTTTTTTATCGCTGGTGTCTTTAGAATCGTAAATGAAAGTATGACTCATGTTAAGTGGCTCAAAAAATGTTTCAGCCATAAAATCTTTAAATTTTTTTCCGGAAACATTTTCAACGATGGAAGCCAACAGTAGATAATTGGTATTGCAGTACTCAAATTTTTTATTGGGTAAGGCATACACAGCCGGCTTTTCTTTAATCATTATATCAATCACTTGCTGATTGGAGAGATACTCTCCTTTATTGCATTTTCCAGAGCAGAAATAGAGATAATTGGGCAAGCCGGAGCGATGCGCCAGCAAATCTTTCACGCGAATATTTTTGTAAGGAAAATGAGGGAAGAATTTTTGAAGCGAATCATCCAACGATAACAAATCGTGTTCAACACACCACAGAATGGCAGTGGCAGTGAATGTTTTTGAAACCGATGCAAGCTGAAATGAATTGGTATCGCTCAGCAGATTTTTGTTTCGATAATCGCAATAGCCGAAACATTTTTCGTAAATAGGCTTGCCCTTAAACGAAACTAAAACACTTCCGCTAAAACCATTTTTAATACTGCGGTTAGTGAAAAAAGTATCAATGCGATGGCGAAGCAATTTTGTTTTGGGGTCGGCAGTATCAATATGAATGGGCTCGCTAGAATTTGTCCTGAATATTCTCTGTTTGTTTTCTGATGTAAAGAACCAATAGACGATAGCCGCTAAAACAAGCAGTATCAAGCCAACAGGAATAAATTTTTTCACGAAAGATTATTGAACTTCCGATTCGGGCTCCATGTTCTTGATTTGTCCGAGGGCATTCCAAATGGGCTGCGTCCAATAATTGGAATGGTTGGATTTGTTGCCGAGTACAATGATGGTAAACCCATCTTTCAAATCGCGCGCAAAAACATTATTGCTGCCGTGCCAAAATCCGTTGTGGTAAACGAGATAACTTTTGTCGGGCTGCTTCATCATCCTCCACCCGTAACCGTAATTTCTTGTTTTATCTTTAGCAAAGGAGTAGCGGTCTAAACTTCGCGGCTTGTAAGCTTCGTTCATTGTTTCTTTACTCAAAACTAATCCGGTGCGAAGCGCATTATCCCATTTCAGCATATCTTCTACCGAAGAGTAAATTCCTTTGTCGCCTACTACTCCGTCAGCAGGGCAATCCTTCCACATTCTTCCTTTTGAGTCGTAGCTGATAGTGCAATACATGCCACCCGCAGTTTCAGGGTCGTAAACAAAACTGTTGTTCATACCCAATGGGGAAAAAATAAAATCATGCATGAATTTTTGATAGGTCATGCCACTTGTTTTTTCGATAATAGATGCGAGAATGGCATAGTTTGTATTACAGTAAATAAAAATGTGATCGGGCTTGCAGCGAGCCGGTGGGCGTTTGGCAATCAGTAAATCAATAAGCAATTGATTATTGAGATATGGTGTTGAGGTGCCGATATAATATTTATCCCAATAGGTATAATCGGGCAATCCGGTTCTATGACTCAACAACATACTAACCGTAATGTCGTGGTAAGGAAACTCGGGGAAAAATTTCTGAATGGTATCATCTAACGAAAGCAAACCCTTTTCAGCCAGCAAAAGAACAGCAGTGCTTGTAAAAGTTTTGGTAACCGATGCTAACTGAATAGAAGACTGAGTAGTAAGCGTATCTTTAAAAGTCAGGTTGCCATAGCCAAATGCTGCCGAATAAATTGGCTTGCCATCTTTAGCTATCATCACACATCCATTGAATCCGCTTTTGGCGCGTTTCCTGTAAAACGAATCTATTTGCAGCGATACCTTTTTTGAAAAAATGTCATAGATGTTTTCGACAGGTAATTCATCCTCGCAATTATTCGGTAAAGTTGCATTACCGGCAGTAACCTCACCCGCACCAAACGAAAAGTTGTTTGGCGGACACAGTAAAAGCAAAAGCATCATAGCCCAAATGATTTGCGTATTTGATTTCACTGAAGTAAAAGTTTTCGATTCCAAAATATTTCTTCTTCTTTTTACTGAAAACGCGAAGATATGTTTCGGTCTATAAGAAACAAGAGGCAATTAGTTATAATTTGATGTGGATGGGGATACTATTATAGACAGCAAAGAAGTGGGTAACTGTTCCTGCTAAAACAAAAACATGCCATACGGCATGGTGATAGCTTAACTTCTTCCACAAATAAAAGGCAACTCCAACCAAATAAAACAATCCGCCTGCCAGTATATAAGAAAAAATATGAGGAGGCATATTGGCAACAAGAGGATCGATAATGAAAACCGCCATGCAACCAAGTGTGATATAAATAGCCACCTCGAAAAGAAGGTACTTGCCGGTAAAGAAAATTTTCAAAATACTTCCGAAAAAAATAATGCCCCACATGGTGCTAAGAAAAACGGTTGCGGTAGCAGTATCGGTATATTTTAAAACGAGTGGTGTATAGCTCCCTCCTATCATTACAAAAATGCCTATGTGGTCACAAATGCGGAGAATGCGTTTGGTGTTGGTGTTTTGCCTAACAGCATGATAAATAGTGGAGGCACTGTAAACCATAAGCATGGCAAAACTAAAAACGCAAACTCCCCAAATGGTAGAAGCCGTACTGCGTTCAATTGCATAGGAAACCAAAAATGGAATAGCGATAACAGCAAATAAAATACCAGCCGCATGGGTAATAGAATTTATTTTTTCCTCGCTAAGGGTTTGCTCTCTTCTGAGTTTGCTCATTTTTTAAATACAGGGGAGGTGAAGATGGAGAATTACTATTGTAACGCAAAGCATCGAATAAATGTTTTTTTGGTTTTATTTGAGCATAGTTTATATGCTGGTAAAAACATTTGGCAGTGCGGTTTATGGGGTTGATGCAGCTACAATTACTATTGAGGTAAGTGTAACGGGCGATGGCAAGTTGAATTACTTTATGGTAGGCTTGCCTGATAATGCTGTAAAGGAATCGTGGCACCGAATGGAAAGTGCTTTGAAGCAAACCGGCTTTAAAATGCCGCGCCAGAAAATAGTTATCAATCTTTCACCAGCCGACATTCGCAAAGAGGGAACTTCTTACGATTTGCCGATGGCAGTGGGCATTGTTGCTGCATCGGGGCAAATGGTCAACTTCGATAAACTTTCGCAGTATGTGATAATGGGAGAACTTTCGCTCGATGGCGGAATTCTTCCTATTAAAGGGGCGCTACCCATTTCTATTCAGGCGCGCAAAGAAAAATTTAAGGGAATAATTTTGCCGAAAGCAAATGCCCGCGAAGCAGCCATAGTAAATAATCTGGAAGTAATTGGTGCGGATAGTTTAAGAGAAGTGATTGATTTTATTGAAGGCAAAAATATGATTGAATCAACTGTTGTAAACACGCGCGAAGAATTTGAAAATAATATTCTGCAAAGCGAATATGACTTTGCCGATGTAAAAGGTCAGGAAAATATTAAGCGCGCTTTAGAAATTGCTGCGGCAGGCGGACATAATGTAATTCTCATCGGTCCACCGGGCGCGGGTAAAACCATGCTGGCAAAACGGTTTCCTACTATTCTTCCTCCGCTAAGTTTAAATGAAGCATTAGAAACAACTAAGATTTATTCGGTTGCAGGGAAACTTTCAAAAAATGCTTCATTGGTTTATCAAAGACCGTTTCGCTCGCCACATCATACAGTAAGCGATGTGGCACTTGTTGGTGGCGGCAGCAATCCTCACCCCGGAGAAATTTCTTTGGCGCACAATGGAGTTTTGTTTTTAGATGAATTACCCGAATTCAAAAGAACTGTTCTTGAAGTAATGCGCCAACCGATGGAAGAAAGAAGCGTAACTATTTCGCGTTCAAAATTTTCGGTTAACTATCCTGCCTCATTTACTTTGGTGGCGAGTATGAATCCTTGCCCATGCGGTTATTATAATCATCCTGAAAAGGAGTGTGTATGCGCTCCTGGAGTGGTGCAGAAATATCTGAACAAAGTTTCCGGTCCATTGATGGACAGAATTGATTTGCATGTGGAGGTAACCCCTGTTGCTTTCAAAGAACTTTCGAGTGAAAAGAAGTTTGAGAAGAGTGAAGCTATACGCGAACGTGTAATACGCGCCCGCGAAATTCAGGAGAAAAGATTTGAAGGCAGGAATAATCTTTACTCCAACGCGCAAATGGAAGCACAGTTAGTGCAGGAAATTTGTGTAATTACCGAAGCCGGAAAAAATTTATTGAGCCGTGCTATGCAAAAACTAAATCTTTCCGCCCGCGCATATGACCGCATTTTGAAAGTTTCAAGAACTATTGCAGATTTAGCTGCCAGCGAAGACATAAAAACTGAACACCTTGCCGAAGCCATCCAGTTCAGAAGTTTGGATAGAGAAGATTGGGCTGCATAACATCCCCGGGAAACAATTATATAACAAACGGCTCTTCGGTTTATCCGTTTAATCCTGATTGAATGCGTATTATTGTGCTCGAAAAATTTACAATGGCAGCCTTTAACAAAGAACAAATACTTGAAGACCTCAAAAACTGGAATACAGTAATAAAAAAATATCAGGTTCCCAGTACCCGTAAAGCATTATTACAACTCACCAATAGTTTCAGTTTTTATGTAGCATTGCTATTACTTCAGTTTTATTTGTATGATAAATCTGTTTTGCTTTCTGCGGCTGTAGCCATCCTTAACGGGTTTATTCTCGGAAGAATATTTATTATTCAACACGATTGCGGGCATAAATCGTTTACGCGTTATAAAACACTCAACGATATTATAGGAACCGTTTGCAGTATCTGCACCTTGATTCCTTATCGCTACTGGGCAAAGAACCACAGTTTTCATCATGCACACAACGGTCAGTTGGAGTTTAGCGATATTGGCGATATTGAATGTCTCTCCACCGAACAATATGCTGCACTAGGTTGGAAACAAAAACTCTGGTATCGTATTTACCGCAACCCGTTTTATCTTTTTACAATAGGTGGATTCATTTATGTGGTGATATACAATCGCTTTGCTTTTCTTAATACCGATTATTTTAAGAAGGTAAGAAAGGACGTAATCATAAGCAATACGCTTTTTATTTTGCTTTACGCAGGGATGGCTTACCTGATAGGACCCGAGAAATTTTTAATTGTTCAGTTAATCAACCTGCTTTTTTTCGGCACGTATGCGCTTTGGTTTTTTTATATCCAACACCAATACGAACACATTTACAAAAGCGGAAAAGAGAATTGGAATTATGTTATAGCCGCCATGAAGGGAAGTACGTATTATAAACTTCCCTGGATTGGTCACTGGCTTACGGGCAATATCGGGTTTCATCATATTCATCATCTAAGCCCTGCTATTCCGAATTATAATTTACCAAAATGCCATCGCGAGAATCCCATTTTTCAGAAGCACACTAACACTATCACTTTTTGGCAGAGTTTAAAAACAGTGCGAGCTAACCTGTGGGATGCTCAACGCCAAAAGATGATTTCTTTCAGCGAGTACAGCCGCAATAAAAAACAATAAACATTTTTCCAGTCATTTCACTCCTTAGAAAGGCGGAAAAATAATTTGGTAAATTTAAATGTTTACACTATTGTTGTATTTACAAATAAAAACCATTATGAAAACAAACAACTTTTTAACCACCATTTTTTGCAGTCTGCTTTTTCTTGTTTCATGTAATAACGAAAGCAAACAAACTGCCGAGGCAGCAAATTCAGAAGCCGCTTCTACATCCGGAACAACTTATACAATTGCAGCCGACAGCAGCAGCGTTGTAAAATGGAAAGGAGTGATGCTAGGCGTAAAAGAGCATTTCGGAACTATTGATTTGAAAGAAGGAACACTTAACGTGAATAACGGACAGATAAGCGGGGGAAGTTTTACGATTGATATGACAACTATCAAAGCTGCCGATGCTAACTACGATACTAAAACAGGTGCTACTCCTGAAAGACTTTTAGGACATCTTTCATCGCCCGATTTTTTTGATGTAGCCAATAATCCTACTTCTACATTTGTGATTGACAGCGTTAGCGGAAATGAAGCAATAGGCACCTTAACTATCCGTGGGAAATCAAATACCGAAACAGTGAAAAATATTATCGTGAAAGAAGAAAATGGAATGGCAAAAGCAAGCGGCACTCTTACTTTCGATAGAAAAAAGTATGGTGTTGCCTTCGATATGCCAATGAAAGATATGGTTATATCAAACGATATTGAGATAACTGTTGAATTGACTGGCAGCAAGAAATAATTCTCTTTGTTTGGATTCATTAAAGGCAGTCTTTTTAAGGCTGCCTTTTTTAGTTATCAAATTATACATTCGAGCTTAATTTCTTTAAGTTGAATAAACCATGCGAAAACATTCTTCCATAATTATTCTTCTTGTGTTGTTTGTCTGCGGCTGTAACGTACGGAAGATTGCAATTCGTATGACCAACGAGCATCTTCCAAAGGCACCGTACGATGTGGTTATTGTGCCGGGTATTGCGTACGATACTGCAACGCAGCAGACAAACGGATTTAATGCGCGCATCATCTGGGCAAAAAAATTATTTGATCGGGGCGTAACCAAAAACATTATTTTTTCTGGCGCAGCTTGCTACTCACCATATGTAGAAGGACAAACCATGAAGATAATTGCCGAAGCAATGGGTATTCCGAGAGAAAATGTTTTTTGTGAAACCAAAGCTGAACATGGAAAGGAAAATGTTTACTATAGTTATTTGATGGCGCAAAGGCTCGGGTTTAAAAAAATCGCATTGGCAGCCGACCCTTATCAGGCATTTTTTCTGGAAGGTTTTATAAAAACTAATTTACCCGACATGGGTATTCTCCCCATTGCTGTTGATTCGCTTAAAAAATATTATTTGCCTTTGCCATCCATTGACCCTTCACCAGCTTATGTAAAAGACTTTGTTCCCCTGAACAAACGTGAAAGTTTTATGACGCGTGTAAAACACACAAACCACAATAACCTTCCGGAGCTGCCGAAGGAGTAGTTTTTATTTAAGTGCGCTATCTTCCTTCTTCGACTTCGCAAAAGGATAATACAACATCACATACCAAGGGTCTTTGGGGTCATTCTCAATGCCGAAAGTTGTAGGATACTTCCTTGTGAATTTTGCTGTGCCGAAAATCTGGTCCCAGATAAAAAACATATTGCCGAAATTGCCGTTGTTGTTGCTTATGCCGTCATCATTTGTAAGACCATGATGCGCAAAATGAGTGGCAGGAGTAGAAATGGTATGCTCGAGCAGCCATGCCAGAGGGTGCAAAATTTTGTGACGATAAAAAAAACTATCCCAGCGAACTTCGCTATGCGCCCCGATAATAATGAGCAGCTTGATTACGGTGTAAACTATATACACTTTACCAAAACCAAGAAACACAGCGATAGATGCCAGCCAGATGTTGGGCATAAGCAAATAATAAAGCGCAGCGTTGCGAAACACTACACCAACACCCATAGCGGGTGCGGCATGATGCACCACATGAAATTTCCAAAGTAGAGGAGAATGATGTGCCAGCCGATGCCACCAATATTGTGGCAAATCTTCGATGAGGATAAGAATGAGAAACTGATAACCGTAAGCAACAGTCACAAATTTATTGCCCAGTTCAGGTAAAAATCTTCTACCTAAAAAACCAACTAGCAGCAAAATTCCCGGCTGTATCAGTATGGTTAGTTGCGGAAAACTAACTAGCTCAGTGATGTAATCCTGCCATGTACGCTTAGGGTTTTTATAAGCACCCAGCAATGCTTCTGCAATACCAAACACCAGCAGAATTATCACCACTGCTTTTTCATCGAACCGACTAATGCCCAAAACTTCCTGCGTCATAATCGTATCACAATATAAAAAGTAATTTAAAATTGAAAGACCTGTTTCTACGGTTATAATTTAGTCGGCTACATTCGCGCCAAATACACAGTATGAATTTTGATGAACTGAACCTGAACACACCACTATTAAATGCGCTGAATGATTTAGGATACAAGCAAGCTACTACCATTCAGCACAGAGCTTTTCCGGTGGTAATGAGCGGACGCGATGTGGTGGGCATAGCGCAAACAGGAACCGGAAAAACATTCGCTTACCTGTTGCCCTGTCTGAGGCAATGGAAATTTTCGAAAGATAAAGTGCCCTTGATATTAATTCTTGTGCCTACCCGCGAGTTAGTGGTGCAGGTGCTGGAAGAAATTCAGAAGCTGAGTAAGTATATATCAATAACGGCTGTAGGTGTTTATGGCGGCACCAACATCAATACACAAATAGCCGAAGTGATGCGGGGTGCCGATATAATCGTAGCTACTCCCGGTCGCCTTATTGACCTTTCGCTGAAAGGTGCACTCAAATTAAAGACCATCAAAAAATTAGTGATTGATGAAGTGGATGAAATGCTGAACCTTGGCTTTCGTTCGCAACTGAAATTGATTCTTGACTTGCTGCCGCTAAAGCGGCAGAACATTATGTTCTCCGCCACCATGACCGATGATGTGGAAGTGCTGATTCACGATTTCTTTAATCAACCTTTAAAGATTGAAGCTGCTCCCACAGGCACTCCGCTTGCCAACATTCTGCAAAGTGCGTATGACGTTCCTAATTTTTATACCAAGGTAAATCTTCTTCGGCTTTTGCTGCGCGATGCTGCTATGAGTAAAGTACTGGTGTTTACCGCTACTAAAAAATTAGCCGATGAAGTGTTTGAGCAACTCGAATCGAACTACTCGGGGCAGGCGGGCATCATTCATTCCAACAAATCGCAGAACCACCGCTTTGAAGTGGTGCGGCAATTTCATGCAGGTGCCGTTAAAGTTTTAATTGCTACCGATATTGTTGCGCGCGGTATTGATATTTCGGAAGTAACGCACGTTATCAATTTCGATTTGCCGGAAGTGCCCGAAAACTATATTCACAGAATAGGAAGAACAGGGCGTGCCGATAAAAAAGGAATTGCTGTTGCCTTTATCACTCCGAAAGATGAGGAGGGGCGCAATAGAATTGAAGCCTTGATGAATTACAAAATTCCGGTGGTGGATTTACCCGAAGAACTTGAAATATCTACCGAGCTTACCCGCGATGAAATACCTAAGGTGTATCAACCCAATCTGGAATTAAAAGCGCCACGCAAAGGACCAAGCGGTGCTGCTTTTCATGAAAAGATTGATAAGAACAAAAAGGTTAACGGACCCAAAGTAACCCGTGCCGATAAGATGCGCGAGAAATACGGCAAGCCAAAAACCCGCGGACAGAAGCCAAAACGGAAAAGATAATTATGCAATCCTACCAACAGGCAGGCGTCCTACTTGCAAATGCTTTTTTACACTATCCGCTAATGCAATATGCTTTTGAAGGAAAAACAGAAGAAGCGAGAAGTGCGGGTTTGCATCATTTATATAAGCATTGCTCTAAAGCGGCATCTATCTACGGAGGAGTAATTGTTACACCCGACCAACAAGGTGCTTTAATATGGCTGCCCGGAAAACATTTTCCACTTACGTTAATGCACGAAATTAAATCGGGCATGTGGACCATACCTTTTAAACTCGGGTTGAAACCAACGCTGCGTTTAGTAAATCACGACAGTGTGCTCGACAATTGGATTAAAAAAAACGCCAACGAAAACTTCGGATACATCTGGTGTATTGGTGTAAACGCATCGGCACGCGGTAAGGGTTACAGCCGTTTGCTGATTAATGAAAGCATTTTGCAAATGCGCGCACAAGGCATGAATGAATTTTGGCTTAAAACCGAAGACCCGAAAAATGTTGCCATTTATCAGAAACAGGGTTTCGAATTAATATACGAAACGGTAGTAGAGAGCAGCGGGGTTAAAGGATGGGTGATGAGGCGGAGGAGGTAAAGTGCGACCCTGTAGGGGTTGAATAAAATTGCACGTAGTGTTTTAGTAATAAGCACAAAAACCTTTGCTCAAATGCTTTACTTCATTCTTACGCTAGTTGGGAGGTTTTGGATTGAGTTTTACCAATCTGATGAAGCGGCACTTGGAAGTTGAACATACTTTCCATAACTATCTACTATATTTTGCAATTGTGCTTTTAAAGAAGCCATCATTTCTGTCAGCTTGCCTTGAGGCACTCCAGTTTCACCATATCCACCACAGGTTCCCTCATCACAAGGTTCAATAAGTGGCCAGTCGTACGCTGCACAATGGGCATAAATACAATGCACATTATCTAATACTATCCTACACTTATTTTCTTTCATCATAAACGTTGCAGTGTATGAATATTTATAAACGTGAACATTCATCATAAAAGTAGAACGTAGCTCAATTTCGCCTTTAACTAAAATAGAACCGTTTTCTTTATCATCATTCTGAATAGAATGTTTTTCATCAGCAATGTTTTTGTAAATCTCTCCAAACCCAAACAAAACTTGTGTTGCAATCGCCCCTTTATCTTGGACAGAATAAGCCGGTTGCCATGTTTGAGCAATAAACATTTTCGTATCTGAATAAATTTGCGCTTTTGTTTTTGCTACCGAATCAACTTTTTCCCATTTGAAATTTGCTTGTGTAAAAGCCTCAACTAAAAGTAAAGTAAGACTAGTCAGTATTATTAGTTTTTTCATGCCTTCGGATTTAATGTGAAGCTATTTTTTCCCTTCAATGTTTTCAAATTTAAAACAGTCTTTGGCGTGAAGGGGCTCTTGGGTTAGCGAAGCCCTAACCGGAGTACCGGAGTTTTAGAGAAAGGACACGGAGTTTTCGCTTAGGTTTGTTGTAACTCGTGGAAGTAACAGAACTTCTAAGTAGTGCTTACTGCCTGATAGCGAATCTTGTTTTGGCTGTTGAATTTAGTTTTACTTGGTGATGCTCCGGTTCTCGGAGTATTCCCGTTCAGGATGATATTTTTCTATAAATAAAACAGCTGACCACGAATATTTTTCACTTTTTAAACCAATAAAATTATGAGCAAAGGTTTGGAGGTCGTTCATCCTCAAGCTGCGGGGATAGACATTGGCAGCAGAAGTTTTTATGTAGATGCAGGAGCGGAAGAAGTAAAGATTTTTCCGACCTACACAGAAGGATGTCACGCGTTACGTGATTATCTGAAAACCAAAAATATTACTACGGCAGCCATGGAATCTACCGGAGTGTATTGGGTGATTTTGTATGCCGTGTTAGAAGAAGCAGGCATAGATGTTTTTTTAGTAAACGGCCGGGATGTAAAGAATGTGCCCGGCAGAAAAAGCGATGTAAAAGATTGTCAGTGGCTCCGGCAGTTACATTCGTATGGTCTGCTTAGAAAAAGTTTTATTCCCGATGAGAACATTCGAAAACTAAGAAGCTACGTACGGTTACGCCAGGATAATATCCGCTCACAAGCCACACAAACGCGCTTAATGCAGAAAGCATTAATACAAATGAATGTGCGCATCACCGAGGTGATTAGTGATATTGTAGGAGCCAGTGGATTAAAAATAATTACGGCTATTTTAGCAGGAGAAAGAAATCCGCAAGTGCTGGTGGAGTTTTGCCATGAGAAAATTTTAAAAACAAAAAGAGAATTAGTGCTCAAAGCATTGGAAGGAGAATATCGGGATGAGCATATGTTTGCGTTAAGGCAAGCGCATCAAACATGGTATTATTATCAAAATCTGATTCATGAATGTGATGAAGCCATAGAAAAACTATTACAGCTAATCACCAGAGAGAAAGAAGAAATTAGGGTTGATGGCAAACGCAAGGATATGCGCTACAACAAACCGAAGATTAAAGACCTTCACCAGCCATTACTAAAAATGACGGAAGGCAAAGACCCAACTGGCATAGCAGGAATTACCGATTATAGCTTTCTGCAAATTATGAGCGAAGTAGGTGTAGATATGAGTGCATGGAAAACAGAAAAGCATTTTGTGAGTTGGCTGAAACTTGCTCCGATAAAAAGCAGTTCGGGCAATATGAGCAGACGGTTAAATCTGAAACGAACCAACAAGGCAAGTTTGTTGTTCCGTAATATCTCTCAAGGTATTCTCACCAGTAAGTATCTTGCCCTTGGTTCGTTTGGCAGAAGAATCAGAGCGAAACGGGGAAGTGCAGTGGCAATAAAAGCAATCGCTAGAAAAATTGCTTGCTACTATTATCGGGTAATGACAAAAGGGGAAGCGTTTGTAGATAAAGGCATTGCACTTTATGAAGAGCAGCAAAAGCAACAAAAGAAAAAATATCTGGAACGGATGGCTTTGAAAATGCAAATGCAATTAGTTCCGGTTACTTAATGAAGGGTGTCCTCAGGATAGTAGCGGAAAGCCCCGTAGCGCAACTTGGATTAGGAAGGCAAACTAAAATCTGTTATTTTCGTAAAGCAATTACATATATGAGCCAAGCGGAACAAAAGACACTTCTTAAGAATATGCACGAGCGCACAGCAAAAGCCACTAAAAGCAAAAAGGCGGCTATTGCTTATTTAGCTGAATTAGGCATGCTTAATAAAGATGGCAGCCATTCGAAAGTTTACCGCAGGTTATGTATCAAAAGCAAAGCGGCCTAATACTGGCTTTTCACGGCTGTGATAAAAAGGTTCAGCAGGAAGTAATTCGCAGCGAATCAAACATTCTTTTACCGAGCAACAATGATTATGACTGGTTAGGTCATGGAATTTATTTTTGGGAAAATAGTGCTGAACGGGCATTTGAATTTGCAAAAGAAGCTGCAGAAAGAAAAGAAGATTCTATTAAAACGCCTGCTGTGGTAGGTGCTGTTATAGAAATGCGCAAATGTTTAGACCTGTTGGATTCCGCGCACTTACTGTTGGTAAAAAAAGCATACCAGGAGATTAAAGAAATATTTGAAAAGGCGGGTGAACCTATGCCCGAAAACAAAGCTCCGAAAAACTCGAATAAGGAAGATTTATTACTAAGGCATTTAGATTGTTTTGTGATTGAACATTTACTGAAAAATTCTGATTATGATTCGGTAAGAGGATTGTTTCCTGAAGGCAAACCTTTATATCCGGGCGCGGGATTTAGAGAAAAAGACCACATTCAGATTTGTATCAGGAATGTAAATTGTATAAAAGGATATTTCCTTCCGCGTAAAGAAGTGTGATTGGCTGCTCGCGTTAGCGAATAGCGCGCCCCGATAGCAGAGCATTGGAGCAGGGCCATCGGGTAACGCCCCAATAATTCTGAAATAAAAAATGCCGCACAACTTGACACAAGCCGCTGCGATTTATATATTAGCCGCATGAACAGATTCAATTCAACCGCTTGGTGGCATGCTGAAAAAACAGCGGGCTGCGCTATGCGTTGAAATGATAGATGATATTTTTTCGAAAGCCCGTCTCGCCTAAGGCAAGATGGGTTTTTGTTTTATAACGGAATGAAATGAAATATTCCACACATACTTTCCAGATGCTTGCCGACACGCATACGCCTGTGGGTATTTACCTGAAGCTGCGCGATGTGTTTCACCAAACGCTGCTGCTCGAGAGCTCCGATTATCACGCTGCGGAAAACAGTTTTTCGTTTATCTGCTGCGATGCGCTGGCAGGAATAAAAGCGATGCAGGATGCGGTGGAAATTGACGGCTATAAAACAGAAAAGCAGAACATCGCTTTTCAGCAGCAGTCGCTTTTCGATTCGTTTCAAAAATTTAATGATTCGTTTTCGGAAACCAGCGGAAAGACAACTATTGCCAACGGATTGTTTGGCTATGTGAGTTCCGATGCCGTTCAGCATTTCGACAATTTCTCTTTTAAAAATGAAACGCAGGAAATTCCGCCTGTGTGGTTTACGTTTTATCGGTTTGTAATTGCGTTCAATCATTTCAAAGATGAGTTGATTGTTTACGAAAACATTCCCGAAGGTGAAACGGCACAGACCA
>JBKJJB010000236.1:0-2709 GCA_046598235.1 Chitinophagales bacterium | reverse complement strand
GCGCGGTGAGCGTTCATCAATACATGGCAACCAATCATATTCTTTTAGCAGGGAGCAACGAGCTAAAGGAAAAATATCTACGTCCCTCTATCGAAGGGAAATGGGTAGGAAGTATTGCTATTAGTGAGCCGGGTGCAGGAAGCGATGTAGCAGCTTTGCGCTGCACAGCAAAACGTGAAGGCGATTACTACATTATAAATGGCAATAAAACTTTTATCACAAATGGTGTTTATGGAAACTTTGTAACTGTTGCCTGTAAAACCGACCCGGCCGCTGGATTAGCTGGTGTTAGTTTGATTGTAGTGGACCAAGGTACACCTGGTTTTACAACTAATAAGCTAAAGAAGATGGGTTGGAAAAGTTCAGACACGGGTGAACTGTTTTTTGATAACGTAAAAGTTCCAGTATCAAATCTCGTAGGGAAAGAAGGACAGGGCTTTTTCTACATTATGGAAAGTTTTCAGTTAGAAAGATTAGTAGCTGCCATTATGGGTGTGGCGGGTTGCGAGCGCGGAATTGATTACACACTTAAATACATGCACGAACGCAGCGTGTTTGGTAAGCCGATTGAAAAGTATCAGGTACTGCGCCACAAGATGGCGGATATGATTACCGAGGTGGAAATAACTAAGCGATTTGTTTACTATTGTTGCGATTTGTTTTCGCGTGGAATTTTTGCAGTGAAAGAATGCAGCATGGCAAAAATGAAAGCCACCGAATTAGGTAAGCGTGTAGCCGATGAATGTTTGCAGATGTTTGGCGGCTATGGTTACATGAGCGAGTATCCGATTGAGCGAGGTTATCGCGATGCAAGAGTAGGAACCATTGTAGGAGGAACTACCGAAATTATGAAGGAGATAATTTCAAAAATGGTAATTGACGGAGTGAATTATGAGAGCGCTTATAAGAATATGAAAGCGCAATCAGCAAATAGTGAAAAGCATACAGCAGAGAAACCAAAACAGGCAACAGAACCTAAAAATATTTCTTCACCAAATACAAATGGGAAAATGGAATCAACTCCACAAACAGCGAAAGAGATTGTCTACTCTCTTCCTCAACGATTAAAACTCGATAAAGTAGACGACAGCACAGCTTCGGTATTTCATTTTAAATTAGATGGACCTACAGGTGGCGAGTTTACAGCAGCTATCAAAGACAAAGTAGTAACTGTAACGGATGGTTTAGTAGGCGATGCAAGTTGCGTTATTACTGCTAAAGCCAGCGATTACGAAGATTTAGAATTAGGAAGAGGAAACCCGCAAATGATGTTTATGATGGGGAAAATAAAAGTTACTAATCTGGGCGAGGTAATGAAGTTTATTACTTTCTTCGATAGACTTTCGTAACTTATTCTTTTCTTAAATAATGAAAGCAATCTCTATTGAGGTTGCTTTTTTATTTTGCATCTGTGTATTGTTGTATAAAATAAAATTAAGCCGTGAAAATAACTGCCAAACAAATTCTTGAATCCATTCCCGTTCGCTTTCGTGCTGAGAAAGCACAGGGCTATTCTGTAGTTTTTCATTTCGATATTTCAGGAGATGAACTTCTACAATATACCGTTGAAATAAAAGAAGGAAAATGTGAATTGAAACAGGGTTTGCAAGGCAATGCAGATTGCACACTAAAGACAAAAGCATCGGTATATGTTGATTTAGAAACGGGTAACGCAAACCCGCAAATGGCATTGATGATGGGGAAAGTGAAAATTTCAAACATTGCAGCCATGATGCAGTTTGCAAAGTGTTTTAGAAAATACCAGACAACAGACGACAGACAACAGACAGCGGAAATTGCAAATCCGCAATCCGTAATTCGCAATCCGAAATCAGGACCTCTCGCAGGCGTAAAAATTATTGACTTTACTCGGCTGCTTCCCGGTCCATTGGGCACTATGTTTCTTGCAGATTTAGGCGCAGATGTAATTAAGGTAGAGGACAACGATAATCCTGATTACATCCGTGGCTTTGAACCCCGTATCAATGGCATGAGCATGATGTATCTTGCTTTGAACCGCTCAAAGCGAAGTTTGGCAGTAAATTATCTTTCACCGGAGGGAAAAAAAATAATTTATGATTTGGTTATAAATTCAGATGTATTAGTTGAACAATTTCGTCCGGGTATTATGAAAGAACTCGGTTTCGGTTATGATGAACTTTCAAAAATTAATCCAAAGCTGATTTATGTTTCTATAACTGGATACGGACAGGATTCATCAAAAGCAATGGATGCAGGTCATGATTTGAATTACATCGCTATCGCTGGTGCTTTAGGAATTACCGGAACAAAGGATGAAGTTGTAATTCCCGGATTTCAGTTAGGAGATATTGCAGGCGGCTCTTATATGTTGATGAACGCAGTTACAACAGCTCTTTACCAAAGAGAGAAAACAGGAAAGGGTGATTGGGTGGATGTGTCTATGACCGATGCCGCTGTTCCTTTTACTATTTTACAGTTCGCCAGCTTTCAGGCAGACAAGAAGAACGTAGGTAGAGGCGAATTTGAATTGAGTGGCGCGCTTGCTAATTACAATGTTTACCAATGTAAGGATGTAAAGTTTGTTGCACTCGGAAGTTTGGAACCAAAGTTCTGGAACAAGTTCTGCGCAAAAGTAGGAAGACAAAGCTGGAGTGAAAAGTTTTTGCAGAAAGGAGAGGAACTTATAAAACTGAAAAGCGAGGTAAAAGAATTGTTTCTAACAAAAAC
>JBKJJB010000161.1:0-5638 GCA_046598235.1 Chitinophagales bacterium | reverse complement strand
GAAAAATTAAACCTCACGAACGATGAAGTTGCATTTTATGATGCGCTGTTAGAAAATCCAACCGCCAAAGAAATAATGCAGGAAGAAAGTTTACGCGAAATGGCGCGTTTACTGGTTGACCGGGTTAGAAAAAACGCTTCCATTGATTGGACATTAAAAGAAAACGTTCGTTCACGTTTACGTGTAATTGTAAAACGCATCCTCCGAGAATACGGTTACCCACCGGATGACCCGTTAACGAAAGAATATACCGTTTCTGTAGAACGTGTTTTAGCACAAGCAGAAATGTTTGCTGGGGAGTGGAGTTAACGGCTGTTAAATTAAATAGAATGATTTGATGCTTGTTTATTGCGCATAAAACAACGTAAGGCTTTTGGTTTACGAACGTAAACTCGTTGGGTCAGAAAAATGCTTCGATTGATTGGACATTGAAAGAAAACGTTCGTTCACGATTGCATGTAATTGTAAAACACACCATCCGAAAATATGCTACCCTTCTGATGCCGTTAACGAAAGAATATACTGTTTCAGAAGACAGAGTTTTGGAGCAGGCAGAAATGTTTGCGGGTGAATGAAAATTAATTCAACCCTTTTCACTCAGGTAGAAATGAGGAGTTTAAACTGGTTTTATATCATCTTCCTCAAAAACCATTTCATCGCCCTCTTTCGTGGTACCCTTACTTTTTCAACCGGAACAAAAGCTCTGAATACCCTGTCCCAAAAACGGCTGGTAACGCCATGGTTTATTTTAGAGTTATGGAAGTGATGATAAAAGTGATGTTTACGTAGAATGATGAACGGTTTTGCCACCGGGTTACGGATATGAAAACGATAATGAGTTACTTCATACAAAATATACATGCCCAGAAAATCGGCAATAAAAGCCAGGGTCACCGAAGCAGAAGCCGCAGCGTTGATGAGAGCAAAGAGTGCCATCATTACCACAATCGTTAGTAACGCCTTTTTATACGCAGGTGCGAAATAGTTATACTTGGCATGGTGCTGCCCTTGTTCAGCTTTGAAGAAATTTTTCTTCCTGTGTTCGTGACGCAGGAAACGATGCAGAATATATTCTAAGAATAGCTTTTATCATTCAGTGCAGTGAACGTTTTTACGCCAGATTCTCTTTTGCCTCTATGGCAATAAGCGCTCATGGCATTTCGGTCGTTGCGGTTGATGGTGTGCGTAACTACTACTTATTTATGTTTGTCGTCCACCGCTGTCTGCATGTTGTAGCTTACTTCTACCACCTGCCCCTGCACCAGTAGGGCACGGGCATCTTCATCGGTGGTGCTGATTTGTGACTCTCCGCTTTGTTCTAACTTTTGTTACAACAGTTCGTAGTTGATTTTGGTTTCTTTCAGCCGGGCTAATTTCTCCTTTACTCCACTTATGTTTTGATTGCTTTCTAACTGCTTCAGGTATTCGTTAGTTTTTTCTTCGATGTAGGAAAGATGCCGCTCTAATTTCTAGGGATTGTAGTTGTTCTTCTTGCTTTTGTGGGCGCGCACTTTGATGCTGTCTATAGCTACCGTAGTGCGGCTCACTAACTCGGTTTCTTTTAAAAACAACACAAACAGTTTGAACGTGTTGCGCAAAGCCTTGCCATTCACTTTCCGAAAGTCGGCAATGCTGTGGTAGTTGGGCTAACTGCGCCAGCAGCCATTGCAACTCTATGCTGCGTTTTGCATTCCCTTTCTAATCTGCGGCTGCTGCGCCTGCCTGCCGGCAGGCAGGGATACCATGGAGGTATCCATACAGATACAGTTTTAAAAACACGTTAGCGCTAAACGGTGGACGACCTTCGGTCTTCAGCGTATTGTTGTGGTAGCTGAGTTGTATTAAATCAAGTTGCTCTACTATGGCTTCGATAAAACGCACGGGGTTGTCTGCTTCAATTTGTTCATCCAGACTGCCAAAACTTATCTGATGTCGGTCGCGAGGTTGGATATAATTCATGCGCAATAATCGTACACATGACTCATTATTCAAATGAAAGTTTTGCTATTGTGAATGTGGATGGTAAATTCACAGTCGGACGTCATGTGCAACCCTAACAGACCGACAGTGTAACCATAAACCGATAGAAAAACGAAAGACAAAATGCCAACGCTTCGCAAAATTAAAAGAGCTGCAATGCAACCGCACAAGCCAACCCAAATTGCAGCACATTTAATTTTGCCCAACCGCACCCCAAGCCCACAACCACCCAGACAAATCCTAACTTTGTAGAATGGAATTAAACGACATAATAGAATTCAAATCTTCTCCTTTAATAAAAGAAAAACTGGCTGCCTTTGGTTTCGCCAAGACCTTTGCCGAAGGAGAAACAATCCTTAACGAAAATGCTTACATCAAAGCAATTCCCATTGTAACAACCGGCAGCATACGAGTGATGCGGACAGATGAGGATGGCAGAGAGATATTATTGTATTACATCAATGCAGGGGAAAGCTGTATTATGTCTTTTTTGGGTGGTTTGCACCACGACACAAGCAAAGTAAAAGCAATTGCCGAAGAAGAAACTGAAATACTTTTTATCCCTGTTGACAAAGTGAGTTTGCTCATTAAAGAATTTCCCGAATGGCTGGACTATATTTTCCGATTGTATCACAAACGCTTTGAAGAATTATTGGAAGTTGTAAATGCTATAGCATTTACAAAATTGGATGAGCGGCTTTTAAACTTTATGAAAAAGAAATCAGAATTGACAAAAAGCCAAACCCTCTATGTAACCCACGAACAATTAGCCAACGAATTGGGAACAGCCCGTGTAGTGGTTTCCCGTTTACTCAAACAAATGGAGGATGAGGGCTTTGTTAAGTTGGGGAGAAACAAAATTTCGCTTGTATAGCAGAAATTCAGCACAGCAATTTTTATTGTTTGATTTTTAGGCAATGCAAATACTTTTTCACACAATACACTGTGTGAATGATGTAACTATTTGCTGCAATTGTGTAATTTCTCTAGCCATCAATACCAGTAAGTTTGTATTGTAAAATTGATTTTCACGAATGAATTTTCTCTTGTGTAACAAAAGTAGCTGTAAAGTGGTGCTCATTAGTTGACTTTTGCAGTGTAAAAATTCAAACGCTAAAAAAATTAAACAATGAAAAAGAATATGGGAACCATAGACAAAGTAGTAAGAATACTTGTCGCTGTTGTAATTGCAGGATTGTATTTTGCAAACATCATTTCAGGAACTGTTGCAATTGTCCTTTTAATTCTTGCAGGTGTTTTCATCCTTACAAGTTTTATGAGTTTTTGTCCGTTGTATTATCCCTTTGGTATTTCCACAAGAAAAAAAGGAGAATAATATGGAACTGCAAAGCGCAGTCCTCATTGCCTTAATTGGTGCAATTGCAGGACTACTTGGCGGAGTGCTTGGCTTAGGAGGAGCAATAATTATTATTCCTGCTTTGGTAATGCTGTTGGGTTATTCACAACAAATGGCACAAGGCACAGCGTTAATAATGATGGTGCTGCCGGTAGGTGCATTAGCCGCATTTCAATACTACCAAAAAGGATTTGTAGATGTAAAAGCTGCGTTGATATTAGCTGCTTTCTTTTTTGTTGGCGGATATTTCGGGGCAAAATTTGCGACATCAATTCCGCAGGATGTTTTAAAGAAAGTATTTGCAGCAATCCTTGTTGGTATAGCGATTAAAATGTGGTTTCAAAAATAATTTCAGTAGTGTAACAAAAGTAGCTGTGCAGGGAAAAGGAACATCGCACCTTTGCATCATCAAATAAAGAAAAATGGAAATCAAACAATTTGAAGACAAAAATTTAGCCCACTATTCGTATGCTGTAATCAGCAACGGAGAAGTGGCATTGATTGACCCTGCACGAAATCCGCAACCGTATTATGATTTTGCAAAACAACACAGCGCAAAAATTACTACGGTAATTGAAACACATCCTCATGCCGATTTTGTGAGCAGTCATTTAGAAATCCACAACACGACTGATGCAACAATTTATGCCAGCAAATTGTTGGGTGCTGAATATCTGCATCAAACATTTGATGAAGGCGATGCAATTGTTTTAGGCAACATCACTTTAAAAGCATTGAATACTCCCGGACACTCTCCTGATAGCATCAGCATTGTGGCGATTGATGAAAACGGAAAACAGCAAGCTGTTTTTACAGGCGACACTTTATTTATTGGTGACTGTGGCAGACCCGATTTGAGGGAAAGTGCGGGTTCAATTACCGCAGCGAGAAGTGACCTTGCTAAGCAGATGTATCATTCGCTACGCAATAAGTTAATGACATTGCCCGATGATGTATTGGTGTATCCTGCACACGGTGCTGGTAGTTTATGTGGCAAAGGTTTGAGTGAACAAAACACCAGCACCATTGGTGCAGAAAAAATTGCGAACTGGAGTTTGCAAAACATAAGTGAAGCAGATTTTGTAAAAGAATTGTTGGCAGACCAACCTTTTATTCCTAAATATTTTCCGTTTGATGTAGGAGTAAATAAAAAAGGTGCAGATAATTACTCGGAGTGTATTTCTAAAATTAAAAAAAGAGAACCGATTACCTGTGAAGGTTGTGCAAATTCTTTGAACCCTGCCGTTGCAATTATTGACAGCCGACCGCAACAGACATTTAAAAAAGCACATTTGAAAAATTCCATCAACCTAATGAACGATACTAAGTTTGAAACATGGTTGGGGAGCATCATTAATCCTGATGAGCAATTTTATTTGATTGCAGAGAGCGAAGCCGTATTAAATGAATTGATTGCACGATGTGCAAAAATAGGTTACGAAAAACAAATTGCATTGGCTTTTGTGGCTGACTTTGGTAATACAGAAATGAAAATGTTTGACAGCGAGGAACTACAAAACAATCATGATGCATATACAATCATTGACATTCGCAATCATTCAGAAGTAAAAACAAACAGAATATTTGCAAATGCCTTGCACATTCCCTTACATGAGCTAAGAGAAAGGACTAACGAAATCCCATTACACAAACCTATAGTGGTGCATTGTGCAGGTGGTTACAGAAGTGCAGCCGGAAGTAGTATTATAAAATCAAAAGTAAATGGAGCTTCGCAAGTGTATGATTTAAGCGAAGCAGTAAAAAAATTTCAAAAATGAATTTCCTTCTAAAATATAAACTCATCCTCATCGGAATGTTAGTGGGCGCAATTGGCGGATATGCTTACTATCATTTTGTGGGTTGTGCAAGCGGCACTTGTGCCATTACATCAAAACCATTGAACAGCACATTGTATGGTGCAGTGATGGGCGGTTTATTATTCAGTGGTTTCAAAAAACAAAAGCAAGAAGAAAAATGAAAACAGAAGAAATAATCGTGGCCAATATAAAATGTGGAGGCTGTGCTACTACCATTAAAAAGGAATTGGAAAAGTTAAAAGGCGTATCAAATGCAGAAGCAATTCCTGAAAAAGACATAGTAAAAGTAAGCTATGATGAAAGCATAGAACGAAACGACATTGTTGAAAAATTGCTTTCACTTGGCTATCCCGAAGCAACAGAAAAAAACGGATTGCTTTTGCAACTAAAAAGTTATACCAGTTGCATGCTGGGAAAAGTTGACAATCTAACACATTCAAATAATTCATAACAAAACAAAAATCAAAAACAATGAGTAAAAACA
>JBKJJB010000092.1:0-3112 GCA_046598235.1 Chitinophagales bacterium | reverse complement strand
ATATTTACCAATGTTACCCACTCCCATTTCGAGCAGAAACTTGGCAGTAGGGCTAAAATGCCTGATAACCGAGGGCACTTCGGTATGTGCGGGTTGAGTGCCTATGGCGTAGCGCAGCTCCACTCCATCGCTGTCGGGTGCCAGGCGCGCGCGACCACGGTGCTCCGGCTCACGACAAACAATACGCACCCTGCCGCCTTGCAATGGCTCTAACGAAAACATTATTTGTGCGCTGATGCGCCCGCGGTGATTGCGCTTTTTGCCGCGCTGCTTAAGCCCGAGGGCAGTTTTTATTTCGTGCGGCACGGCTGTATTGCCGTTTACATACGCATTTACCCATTGGCGTATTTTCTTTTCATATTCCAACCGAAACTTTGCGTGATTAAGCACATCTACCGTAGTCCTTTGTCCCTTTTGCGCCTGTGCGTTATACACTGTTTTATAAGCAGCCGCTTCTGCCAGCCAATCGCTTGCCACTCCTGACGGAATATTCCAGCTTGCTGCGTTATCAGCCACCGTTTTCGATAGGTTATGCTGAAATGTATTGAACTCGCTCTTCTTTCGTGGAATATAATCGGTAGCCATAAAGCTGTGTTTTAGGTTTAAAAAGCTGTGTTTTTAGCTTTACTACACAACATTATAGCTTATTTTAGTGTGTTGCAAATTTTAGAATACTTATTTTAAATAACAAAATACTTATTTATAAATTTTGAATGATTATTGTAATTATTAAAATACTTACTTTAGTTTTTAAAATATTTATTTATAAAATTAAAATGATTATTTAATATTTTAAAATGCTTATTTTAATATTTAAAATTAGAATTCATAAAACTAAAATAAGAATTCAAAAATTAGATTAGAATGCATCTAAACTCGAAACAAGGGATTATAAAGTGCCTGAAAGGAAGGGAAACTAAGCGGCTTGTGGTTGGGAATTGGTAGGTAGGAGGTAGAAGAGGTAAAAGAGAGAAAGGGAAAGAAGATGGGTGGGAGAGGGTGAGGGTTGTGTTTGACAGATAGCTACCAGCAAAAAGCCAGAGGAAGTTGAAAAAGTTTTTATAAGTTAGTAATATGAAACTCACCAGCCGCTGCTTAATTCTATTGATGCTTGTTCTAATTGCATCAGTTAGCTCAGCTCAGGATTTTATACTTGACAAAAATGGCCGCGAAGAGAAAGTGCAAATATTGGGTATGACGGAGAAAAAAATTGAGTTTAAAAATTTCAGACAACCTGCCTTCGATCACCGCGTTTTTGGCTATAAGAAAACGAATGCACTTGGCATTAAATATCAAAACGGTACTATTACCAATCCATATGGGCAGCCGATTACACAGGAAAGTTTTGATTACATGAAATTCAACGCCCACAGTAAATGGTATTTTAAAAAAGGTATTCCTGCTCTTTGTTTTGCAGGTACTTTTATAATAGCAGGTGTAAGCATGTTGGGCTATGGCTTAAATGCAAATAGAGAAACAGCAAAAAATCCTGCATGGGATCAACACAGTGCAGATTATCTTGTTATCGCAGGGGGGTGTACTATCATTCCGGGTATTCCATTAGGTATTATTGGTTCTTTGCTAACTGTAAGAGGGGTGAAGAGCAGGAAAAAAGCAGAAGCATTGAAACCTACTATCAGTTTCAATCCGCTCATTAGCCCGGGTATTAGTTACAGTGGGCAGGCAGCAAATTTTAAAACAGGTTTAACGGCAACATTTGTTTTTTAAAATCAAACAGTTCAATAAGATACAATGAAAATCAAGCTGCTTTTCTCCCTATTGGCATTAGTGTCCTTTTGTGGCTGTAGAAAACTGATAAACATTGACCCGAATTATGTTGGTCAATGGCGCAGTGGAATCTATAATGGTAGAATTTATACACTCAATATTGCAGAAGATGGTGGTGCCGAGTATGAGCGTACACTTACAAGTGGTGGTGGATCATATGGATATGGCTATGAGCATTGGTATGGTCCATTAAAATCAAACGGCAAGCGTTTTCAAATAGCGTATTCGAGTCCGTGGTTTATTGTTCTTGAAAATCCTGTGCTTACAAACGATGATTGCAGCTGGCTACTCAGTTCCCCTTATGGTATGCGTGACAGTACCTATATAAATAATAACTGGAGGATAAAGTTCAAATATCCCAAAACCATTGGCTATGATGGTGCCGAAGTAGTTATGTATCGGCATCAGTTTTAGAGAGTTCTACTCCGCCTTTGTTGGTCGCCCGACCAATAATCAATTCAACTCCGCTACCTCCACCTGATTTCTCAGCAAGTCTTCGAGGTTTACGTTTTTATCCAATTTTCAAACTCCTCCATTTCAATCTGCAAATCTTCGCGCACAATTTTGCGTAGTAATCCTTTGGGTAAATCTTCGTTCTTGTGTACCGGCACGGTGGTTACTCTTCCGTCTTTGTGCCTTAGGCGATGGTGAGAGCCATTTACACGGGTAATTTCAAATCCGTGTTTCTCTAAAAGTTTTACTAAATCTTTTCCCGAAATTACAGGCTGCTTGCTGCTCATGCCACTTTTACTTCCAGTTCTCTGAAACCAATAAAGCGGTTGAGTTCTTTTTTAGGCGATTCTTCTAAACATATATCAATCACCTCGCGGATATTTTCCAGTGCCTCATCTACAGTTTTACCATAGCTATGGCATCCCTGAAACGATGGGCAGGAAACAATATAAATCCCGTCTTCATCCTGCTCAATCAATACAGGCAAGTGGAGTTTTTTATCTTTTAGGTAAGCCATAATCATTTTTTTCAAGGTAAAGATAAATCAATTCTCATCAATTCAACTCTGCCACCTCCACCTGATTCCTCAGCAAGTCTTCCAAATTTTCTCTCTTGCGTATAAGGTAATCGTTGCCTTTGTGCACCAACACTTCGGCAGGGCGGAAACGCGAGTTGTAGTTAGATGACATGCTAAAACCGTAAGCCCCCGCATTCTGAAAAGCAATGATGTCGCCTTCGCGCACTTCGTTCAGTTTGCGGTCCCAGCCGAAAGTATCGGTTTCGCAGATGTAGCCCACCACCGTATAAATGCGTTGCACACCGGCAGGGTTCGAAACATTCACCAGGTGGTGATAGGAGTTATACATCATGG
>JBKJJB010000071.1:0-6241 GCA_046598235.1 Chitinophagales bacterium | reverse complement strand
TTTTTTGTTGCATGAAGCAGATATGCTTTAATAAACTCATCTAAGTCTCCATCCAGCACCGGCTGAATGTTTCCTGTTTCATAACCCGAACGGTTATCTTTTATCAACTTATACGGATGCAAAACATAGTTTCTAATCTGTGAACCCCACTCGTTTTTCATTTTAGTTCCTTCCAGCTTATCGCGTGCCTCATTCCTCTTCTGCACTTCTATTTCATACAGTTTCGATTTCAGCATTTTCAATGCGCGCTCCCGGTTATCGTGTTGCGAGCGGGTAACCTGACAGTTAACAACTATGCCCGTGGGAAGGTGCTTAACCCGCACTGCTGTTTCCACCTTATTTACATTCTGCCCGCCTGCACCGCTTGCGCGGAAAGTTGCCCACTCCATCTCCGAAGGCGGAATTGTAATTTCAATAGTATCATCGGCAATAGGATACACAAACACCGAGGCAAAAGAAGTATGCCGCTTAGCATTAGAATCGAAAGGAGAAATACGAACCAGGCGATGCACTCCGTTTTCGCCTTTCAAATGACCGTAAACAAAATCGCCTTCAATTTGAAGCGATACCGATTTAATTCCTGCCACATCACCATCGGTTTTGTCTGCCTCCGTAATTTTAAAGTCATGCCTTTCTGCCCACATTATATACATACGCATGAGCATACTTGCCCAGTCGCAGCTTTCAGTGCCGCCTGCACCTGCATTTATCTCCAGCACAGCACCTAATTGGTCTTCGGGTTGGTTTAGCGTAGTTCTAAACTCCAAATCATCAGCCGCTGCCAGTGCTTGGGTGTAAGCTTCTTTTAATTCCACATCGGTAGCTTCGCCTGCTTCGTAAAATTCACGCAGCACAGCAGCATCTTCAAACGCCTTCCAGGAATTGTCATATGAGTTGACCCAGAATTTGTTGAGCTTAATTTCTTTCAGAATTTCTTCCGCCTTTTTGGGATTGTTCCAGAAATCAGGATGGGTGGTTGTGTTTTCGTCTTGTGCTATCTTGAGTTTGCGGTTAGCGTAGTCAAAGATACCGTCTCAATGCCTCGAGACGGTCTTTGATGTCATTTATGTTTTCGGTAGTCATGCTTTGTAATTAAGGCGCGAATATAGCATAAGAGTTAAGAGTTGAAAGCAGGTGTAAGGCTTTAGGCACGTGTATCGCAATGCTGATTTTTTAGTCGTTGTTGGTGTTTACCGTTGGTGTTTAGTTTTGCGAGGCGCAAAACTAAACACCAACAACATTCGTCCCCGCGGTTATTTCCATCAGCGTTCCGCCAAAGCGCGGAGACCTGATGCGACTTCTGACGGGATATATACCCCAAAGGGGATTTGAAATACAGAAAACAAAGACCTTTCGATATTTATCGGAAGGTCTTTTATGTTTTAAATAGAAAACATACCATAAAAAACATTTTTTAAATAAATAATTGATGAAAATTAAAAATTACCCTCAATTTGTTTAAATAATTTGGTTTTATTTTATAAAAAATGATAAATTTGCGTCATTATTCACATAAATATATTTTTATAATATGATTTACAAAATTTTCCCCCTGCTAATTATCGTTTCTCTTATGTTTTCTGCAAAGCCTGCGGCTGCCGAAAACGCTGATTCAACTGAAAAAGCCGACAAAGGCACACTCACCATTTCGGGCAGTGGCGACATGTATTATCGCTACGATTTAATAGGAAGAACAAAAGCGAATAACCTGACCAGTTTTACCAACTCGCACAATGGCTTTGGTATAGGCATGGCTTCGGCAAAGTTGGAGTATGCTTACAAAACAGTAGGTGTGGCACTCGATCTGGGTATAGGCACCCGCGCTATGGAGTTTTCATATAATGATAACGGAAGCATGGTGGTGCTGTCGGCTATTAAGCAGGCATTTTTTTATTACCAGCCAAAAGATTGGTTGAAGATAACAACCGGTATTTGGGGAACGCATGTTGGCTTTGAGGTTCTCGACCCTCATTTGAACGCTAACTACAGCATGAGCTATATGTTCACCAATGGTCCGTTCTTTCATACAGGGTTAAAGATGGAGTTCTATAAAGGTCCGCACACTTTCATGGTGGGTGTTTCTAATCCTAACGATTTTAAATATGTTCCTGCCAGCGCGCATCAGTATAAAACCGCTTTGGCACAGTATAGTGTAGTAGTTAATCCGCATCTTTCTATCTACTTAAATTATGTAGGAGGTCAATCGCTCGATACCCTATTGAGCAACCAGGTTGACTTAGTATTGTCAAGCGCAGTAACCGACCAAATTAGTTTAGGTTTTAACGGCACGGTAAACGTGGTGGATGACCTGCCTTTGAAAAGAGGAAGCGTAACCCGTAATGTATGGCATGGTCAGGCACTTTATTTTAAATATATGCCTAAGCCATGGGGAGGTTTTGCTTTAAGGTTAGAACATTTTGGCGACCCCAAGCAGTTGAAAGTTATGGCGGCTGCTGCTGAAGGAGGAAGTGTTTTTGAAGCTACCCTTTCGGCTAACTTTAAAGTGCACGGTCTTACGCTTATTCCTGAGTTCCGTTTTGATGGAGCCACCCAAAAGATATTTGGCGATAAAGACGGCAATGCGAAAAATTATGCTGCCAGCTTTGCAGTAGCGGCTATTTACAACTTTAGTGTTCAACCAAGATTGAGATAGGATGATAATAAGTCCTTCCCGTATTCGATTGTATCAATTTATTCATTCTAAAATAAAACTACGTATGAAAAATCTATTTCTATTAACTGTAGCTATTCTGTTTAGCGCAGTAACTATTGCCCAAAAGACAGAAACCAAACAAGCGGGAACCAAGTACTTTTGCCCTCAGTGCAATTACAGTTCTTCTAAAACAGGAACCTGCCCGCACGATAAAAGTGCATTGGGCTTATCCAAAACTAAAACCATGTACTGCTGTGCTCATTGCGATTGGAGCATTCCACCCGTAAAAGGAATCTGCCCGCATAGCACTGTAAGCGTATATAAAGACGGAACTTTAAACTGTGTTTATACTCACAACAAAGGCGGCAAATGCCCTAAATGCGGAATGGAAATGGATAAAATTGAAGTAAAGAAAGAGAAGAAAGGAAAGAAAAGAAAAAAGACTAAAGCCAGTTAAGATAAAGACATCTCTGCAGAGGAGGAACCTATGAAAGCAGAATGTTAAGCCCCGCAATATTGCGGGGCTTTTTTTATGCAATTGAAAGTTCCTTATGGCTGGTTCTATCTAACACAAAGTTCAGGCAGTTGCCTTTTCCGCAGTTCTTTGTTACGTGAGTTATAAATTGCTTTTGAAGGTTAATCACATCATTCAGCATATTTATTTTCTCCTCCAACTCTTTGTTATACTCAAGAAGGAATTGATACTCTGCTTTTTCGTTTTTAAATAAACTGATTCCACCCGACAGCAACCTTGCTTTGAATTTATTAGAGAGATTTGTCCGGTTGGTGTGATAGGTCAGAGCATGTTGAGAAATACTTAATCTGTTACATATTTCAACTTTACTAATTCCCTTCACTACAAAATATTCAGTAAGTAATTTTCCTTCATGTTTAGTGGGCTCCATAAATGTATCTTGGTTACGTGATACAATTTTAGAATAGGATGAACCACCTGCATAACAAACAGTTATGATTTTAGTCAGCTAACAAAAAATCATGCTAAATGTTTCATCATCTCTGCTCTTACTTTTTCTATTAAAGCGGGCATGTCATTCAAAGTCATTCCCTTTGTTTCTATGGGGTCGCTCCAATGCACTTGCACCTTGCCGGGGAAAAGCTGAATGCCCTTAGGGTTGTTTATTTCTTTTACACCTGTTAATGTTTGAACAGCTATGGGTATTTGTGCAGCAATAGCAATTTTGAAAGCACCGTCTTTAAACTCTTTTAAGAGCTGTTGAGTTCGATTGCGCGTACCTTCAGGATAAATGAAAATGCTATTGCCCTTGTGAAGGTCGGCTACCATATACCGCAATGATTTCTCACGGCTTTCTTTGTTCTTTCTGTTCACCATAATGGCGAGCATCCTAACCATATACCCGAAGAAAGGAATGTATTTTATTTCTGCCTTGGCAAGAAACCTAACAGGATGAGGAACCGATGCCCCTGTGACTAAAACATCTATCTGCGAAAGATGATTGGCAACAATCACATACGTTTTATCGGGGGCAATCTTTTCCTTACCGAAAACCTGTAAGCGGATAAAATATAACCTTAAAAGAAAAGGACAGAGATAGTGGCAGTTTATCCAGATACATTCCCTTACATACTTTTTACCGGTAAACAAAAACACGATGGCATACAGAATAGTAAATGGAGTGACTACTACCATAAACCAAAACGCTCCCCACATTGCCCAAAAGAAACCAAAGATTAACCGGAGTTGGCTCATACAATTCTTTTAACGGAAATTTGTCTTTCTAGACTTTAATCAGAACAATGGATTACTGAATAATTGGATAGTTGAAAGAACCGTAAGGCAAACACCCATCCAGTCATCTAATCATCTGTCTTTCTTTATTCCAATTCTCTTAAATAGAGTTGAATCGTATTCTCTAAACCCAAATATAAGCAGTCGCGCACTACAGCATGACCAATGGATACTTCTAATAAACTGGGAATATTTTGTTTGAAGAACCGGAGATTATCCAGATTCAAATCATGCCCTGCATTGATACCGATGTTTATTTCATTGCAGAACTTAGCCGCAGATGCAAACTCTTTAATAGCTGCGTTTCTATCTGTAAGATAAGCCTGAGCATACGGACCTGTGTAGAATTCAACTCTGTTTGCGCCTGCTTTCTTAGCGGCTTCTATCAATTCATTGTTTGGGTCAATGAAAAGAGAAACGCGAATACTATTTCTCTTCAGTTCAGCAATAACTTCCTGTAAAATTCCTTGCTGCTTAATAGTATCCCATCCATGATCGGATGTCAATTGCCCCGGAGCATCTGGAACAAGCGTACATTGTTCGGGTTTTATTTCACAAACTATTTTCAAAAAATCATCCGATGGGTATCCTTCTATATTGAATTCAGTGGTTACCACTTTCTTTAACTCATAAATATCGCTTCTTCGAATATGCCGTTCATCTTGTCGTGGGTGAACAGTAATACCCTGCGCTCCATATTGTTCACAGTCTTTTGCAAACTGAATAACACTGGGAACATCTGCTCCCCGCGAATTACGGAGCAAAGCAATTTTATTGATGTTGATGGAGAGGCGCGTCATAATTTAACGACACGAAGTAGATGAATTATCAGGAATATTTGTAGCGGGATAAACAACTGCTAGGATACAGACCCTGCAAGCGCAACTTTAGCTCTGATCTGTCTTCCAATTTTGTCTATTTTCTTAGTCTAAAACCATAAGAACCGCTTATTTCAGCATCATCTGCTTCACAATTTCTGCCTTGTTAAAACCGTTTGATACTTTGTATAGGGCAACCGACAATGGCTAATTACTTAATTTCTGTGAGCCATTAACATCTTAGTTTTGACAAAGCGAAACAATCCCGGTACCTTATTATCAGTTGCCGATTAATTACTTAACCATAAAAGCCATTTTAAACCACCGCCCGGGAACCGAAGAAAGACTTAGAAGGAAGAAAGAATGATTAACGAAAAAAGAAGTTATGAAATCTACTTGTCACAATAGTCAGATAAGGCATTACAAAAACGGAAGTTACTGCTCGGTGTGTTTTAAGGAGCAGTATAAAACCAGACAGCATATTTGGGTTCTTTATTTAGGGCTTTCAGTATTGCTGTTGGCGGCTTCGAACCCGGTAAAGGCACCCAGCATGAACGAAACTACCGGAGCCGAGCGCGTTTACTTTATAAGTGCGGCAGATATATTACCTACCGACAGTTCGGTGCTTGTAGAACTCGTTAAAAACAAATGTGTGCTGGCATCGGTAGCCATAGCACAGGCGCGTATTGAAAGTGGTAACTACACCAGCGACATTGCAGTAAACAATAAAAACTTATTCGGTATAAAGGTTCACAAGTGCAAATACGTGAGTGGAGAAAGGAAAGGGCATGCTACGTTTGCCTCTTATAAAGATAATATTGCCTGCTACTGCGGAATCCAACAGCGCTATCTGAATAAGATAGATAAAGCCTATGCAGAAGACCCTCTTTATCTACAAAAGGTAAAAAGCATGAAGTAGGAGAGAAGTATTTACCGCACAATAACCAGCTTGCCAAAGCCTTTCTTGAAGTATTTGTCGTAGTTGTTGCTCATGCGATCCAT
>JBKJJB010000128.1:0-9107 GCA_046598235.1 Chitinophagales bacterium | reverse complement strand
TACAAAGGAACCGGTTCGTTCATTACAAAAAATAAAATTGCTATCACTAACGCGAAAGGTGAGGTAAAGGAAATTGAAACAGAGAAAACCATCATAGCTACAGGAAGTAAACCAACCAATCTGCCTTTTATCTCCGTTGACAAAAAACGAATCATTACTTCTACCGAAGCATTATCACTAACTGAAATTCCGAATCACCTTGTAATTATCGGTGGAGGAATTATTGGAGTTGAACTTGGCTCTGTTTATCTACGCTTGGGTTCACAAGTGACAGTGATCGAATTTCTCGATAAGATTGTTCCATCTATGGATGATGATTTGGGAAAAGAAATGCTGCGTGTTCTCCGTAAGCAAGGTATGGAGTTTATGCTTTCAACAAAAGTTACAGGAGCAACTGCTAAAGGGAAAGAAGTAACCGTAACTGCGGAGAGTAAGAACGGGGAGAAAGTAGAAGTAAAGGGCGATTACTGTTTAGTAGCTGTTGGTCGTGTTCCGTTTACAAAAGGACTTGGTTTAGAAAATGCCGGATTGAAAACCGATGAGAAAGGAAGAATTGCAGTGAATGAAAAATTAGAAACTTCGATAGAAGGAATTTACGCAATAGGCGATGTGGTGCGAGGTGCTATGCTTGCTCACAAAGCAGAAGAAGAAGGAGTTTTTGTGGCAGAAACAATTGCGGGGCAAAAACCACATATCAACTATAATCTGATTCCTGGGGTTGCTTATACCTGGCCGGAGGCCGCCAGTGTGGGAGCTACCGAGCAAGAGTTGAAAGCCAATAATGTATCATACAAAACAGGCAAATTTCCTTTCCGAGCATTGGGTCGTGCAAGAGCAAGTGGCGATTTGGATGGCTTCGTAAAAATTCTCGCTTCCAAAGAAACCGATGAAATTCTTGGTGTTCATATTATTGGTGCACGAGCTGCTGATTTAATTATAGAAGGTGTGGTAGCCATGGAATACCGCGCCAGCGCTGAAGATATTGCCCGAATGAGTCATCCTCATCCAACCTACACGGAAGCATTTAAGGAAGCCTGTTTAGATGCTACTGAAAAAAGAGCACTGAGTATGTGATATAATAGGTATACGTTAAAATAGAATTCATTTTATATTTCCATCCGAAGTTTAACCGCTTCGGATTTTTTATTTTAAAACCCGCACATGAGCAAAGCAGTTACGGAAGAAAATATACTTACAAGGTACATTGTCCCTATATTCCTTGTATTTGTAACTCCGTTTTTTGCCATGCTCATGTGGCACACCAATGCAAATCTTGAGGGCTCCTTCCTCAACTTATGGAATGAAATTTCATCAAAAGGTTTTTTTGCGGTCATCAACGAAGTTTGGTTCTCACGATTTTTCGGAACGGCAATTGCATGGAAAGTCATCGGCATTTTTGCTTTGTTGCAATTACTGTTGATGCAGTTTCTTCCCGGTAAAACATTCACTGGCACCATTACGCCTATGGGAAACCTGCCTGAATACAAAGACAACGGACTTACTTCTTATATCATCACTTTCTTTCTCTTCCTTACTTGTTCACTTGGTCTGAATTTATTTTCTCCTTCTATCGTTTACGATAACTTCGGTGATATACTTGCCGCGCTCAATTTTACCGCGCTTGCGTTTTGCATGTTACTCTATTTTAAAGGAAAATATTTTCCATCTTCAACAGACAACAGTTCTACCGGCAATTTTATTTTCGATTATTACTGGGGTACCGAGTTATATCCGCGCATTTTAGGATGGGATGTAAAGCAATTTACCAATTGCAGATTTGGTATGACGGGATGGGCAATTTCTGTTACATCTTTCGCCTTCGCACAAAAAAATATTTACGGCACAGCAGATTGGTCTGTTATTATTTCTGCCGCACTGATTGTAATTTACCTTTTCAAATTCTTCATTTGGGAAAGTGGCTATATGCGTTCAATGGATATTATTGTTGACCGAGCAGGTTTCTATATCTGCTGGGGATGTCTGGTGTGGGTACCTGCGGTTTATACTTCACCGGTTATGTTTATGGTAAAGCATCCTGTTGGTTTGCCTTTTTGGTTAGCGGCAGTAATATTTATTGCGGGACTTGCTTCCATCTTTATGAATTACTGGGCGGACAGACATAGGCAAATAGTACGCTCTACCAATGGCAAAACTAAAATATGGGGAGAGGTGCCTGTGCTGATTCACGCATCTTACACTACAGAAACTGGAGAAAAGAAAACTAACCTGCTGTTAGCCTCGGGCTTTTGGGAAATCAGCAGCCACTTTCATTATGTTCCCGAAATTCTTGCCGCATTTTTCTGGAGTTGTGCCACAGGCTTCAGCTACTTCATGCCTTTCTTTTACGTTATCTTTCTAACTATTTTACTTACTCACCGCGCATTTAGAGATGAAGCAAAGTGCAGTAAGAAATATGGAAAGCACTGGGAGGAGTATCGTAAAATTGTTCCCTACAAAATTATTCCAGGTTTAGTTTAAATGCAATGGGTAAAAAGAAACTCATCCTTACCGGAGCTTCCGGTTTTCTCGGTTATCATTTACTGAGAGCAGCAACCAGCGAATGGGAAATTTATGGCATTACTCATTCCAATAATTTCGATTTTAAACATGCCATCGCAATAAACTGTGACATCTGTAATTATATCGAACTTGGAAATTACATTGATGACATAGAACCAGATGCTGTGATTCATACAGCAGCAATTAGTGATGCGAACTTTTGCGAACAAAACAAATCGTTGAGTTACGATGTAAATGTAGAGGCAACAAAAAACCTGGCGGGCATCTGCTGCGATTTTAATATTCCTTTTGCGTTTACCTCAAGCGATTTGGTTTTTGATGGTAAGAAGGGAATGTATAGAGAAGATGATGAAAGGAACCCGGTGAGTGTTTACGGAGAACAAAAAGTAGTTGCCGAAGATGAAGTATTGAAGATTTATCCCGAAGCAACTGTATTTCGGTTGCCACTAATGTTTGGTGAGCCCGAAGCAAACGCCTCGAATTATCTTCGGAAGTTCCTGTTACAATTAAAGAATGGTGAAGAGGCGAAACTTTTTCATGACGAATATAGAAGTGTTTGTGGAGCACGCAGCATTGCATTGGGCATTTTAAAACTGCTAGAAAATAATTCGGGCATCTTTCATCTAGCAGGCAAGGAAAAACTCTCTCGTTACAATTTCGGAATGAAAGCAGCCAGTGTTTATCAGTTAGATGAATCGCTACTTCAATCCTGTTCGCAAAAAGATGTGAAGATGAGCGCACCGAGACCTGCTGATGTATCGCTTGATATCTCAAAAGCGTTAAGTTTAGGCTTTGTTCCGTTAAATGTTGATGAAGAACTGAAACTGATTGCTACCAATAAATATTTGTAAGTGCTAAAAGTATTTGCGCCTATTCTACTTCTGCTTTCACTTTCCCTTTGTTCGCAGGATAAAGCCCTGCTAAAACCGGGAAGAGTTATTTTCTATAATGTAGAAAATTTGTTTGATACCATCAACGACCCTACAACGTTAGATGAAGATTTTCTTCCCAATTCTAAAAATCAATGGAATACCAAAAAATATAAAGTGAAACTTAATCATGTTGCCATAACATTGGCAGCATTGCTTGATACTATACAGCCTCTTGTTATTGGTATGTGCGAGGTGGAGAACAGGAAAGTTTTAGAAGATTTAATTATCCAGCCGGCTCTTAAAAAATATAATTTGGGAATCATTCATCACGATTCTCCTGATGAAAGAGGCATTGACGCGGCTATGCTTTACAACACCGAAACAATAAAAGTAGCTTTCGATGCAACCCTGAAAATCGAATTTCCTTTTGACACGAAGGATAACACCCGCGATATTCTGTACGTGAAAACGTATGTAAATGAAGGTGAGCCGGTTTGGTTTTTTGTCAATCATTGGCCCAGCAGAATAGGAGGTAAGGAAGAAACGGAGGAGAAGCGCAAGTATGTAGCAAAGGTTCTAAGAGATAAAATAGAGAACATCTATCTTGGCGAGCATTTTGCGCGTGTAGTCGTGATGGGCGATTTTAATGATAATCCGAATGATGCGAGTGTCCTTTCTATCTCGGAGACAATTGAAAATTCGAAAACAGAGCCGATGGTTAACTTAATGAAAGCACTTGAGGTGAATAAAGAATTCAGTCTTAAGTATAAAGCCGAAAGCGATATCTTCGACCAATTAATTGTTTCTCAAAATTTATTAGATATCAAGAGCCCTTATTTTATTCGCAACTCTTCGGCAACTATTTTTTCGCCAGATTTTCTATTATTTAATCATCCGAAATATGGAATGATTCCTAACCGCACTTATGCTAATGGAAGATGGGTAGGTGGATACAGCGACCACCTACCGGTTTACTGCGATATCATGTTTGCCTCTCCCTAACCCTCTCCGAAGGAGAGGGAACTAAACAGCCGGGTACTCGAAATAATTTCTCTCTGTTTCCCAAAGGCGCACCTGCAAATCGTATTTAGCATCTAACTTGGCGCGTAGCAAATTGTAAATAACCACCACGATATTTTCTCCGGTAGGATTTAAGTCTTTGAATTCTACACAATCAAGATTAAGGTTCTGATGATCGAAACGGTCGTGTACTTCGCGCTGAATAATATTTTTCAGTTCACTTAAATCAATTACATATCCTGTTTCAGGATTTATCTCACCCACTACTTTTACATCAAGGCGGTAATTGTGTCCGTGATAATTTTCGTTGGCGCATAAGCCAAACACTTCTTTATTTTTTTCATCGCTCCAGTCTTTGCGATGGAGTTTATGTGCAGCATTAAAAGTTACTTTACGAAAAACGGCTACTTTGTTAGAAGGCATTGCTAATGGAATTTCAGAAAGACAAATATCTTTCTTCTCTTTAAATAATGTAAATCTTTATTGCTTGTTTCCTTTTTTGCTTCCTGCATAAATACTATATCTGAAGAAACGGCACTCTAACTGCCCGTTGTAAACCACCAATCTTTTTGAAGTACTTAGACCAACGTTTTTCATTGCTTCTAGATTGGAAGAAATAATCCAACATTCATAGCCGCTGTATTTCTTTTTAAAAGTATCCCCCACAGAATGGTAAAGCGCATTAATGTCTTCTTCCTGATCCATGCGCTCACCATAAGGCGGATTCATCAGTAAGATAGGTTTGCTGCCAACGGTGGGTGGCGTATCACTTTCTAAAAAATCTGCACAGCGAATGCGAATCATATCTTCTGTTTTCGACCGCTTCACATTTTCTTTTGCTTTGCGCGCTACATTCGGAGACAACTCGATACCGTAAAGAATAATATTCTCAGTTGAAATTCTTTCAATTGCGGCAATGTGAATTGTTTCCCATAACTCCTTGTCGAAAGGCAACAGTTGTTTCCAATTCATAAACCCGTATTGCTCTCTAAAATAACCTGCGGGAATATTTGCTGCTAACATGGCAGCTTCAATCAAAATAGTTCCCGAGCCGCACATGCCGTCAACAAAGGTACTTCGTCTGTCCCATTCACTTAGTTGCACCAAGCCTGCGGCAAGCACTTCATTGATCGGAGCGAGATTTGTTTTTTCACGATAACCTCTTTTGTGCAGCGAATCACCGGAGCTGTCCAAAGCAATGATGCAGCGGTTTCTGGAAATATGCAGATGCAAACGCAAAGTCGGGTTATCAAAATCAACCGAAGGTCGTATGTTGTCAAATTTTTCTCTGAAGCGATCGCAAATAGCATCTTTGGTTTTCTGCGAAATGTATTGCGAGTGATTGAAAATTTCTGTATTCAATACTGTATCAATGGCAAGGGTATCATTGATTGTAATCAACTTTTCCCACTCAATAGATTTTACCTTTTCATACAAATCATCTTCGTTTGCTACTTCAAATTCTGCAAACTGAACCAATACCCGCAGAGAGGTTCGCAAAAGCAGATTGGCTTTATACATAATACCGATGTTGCCATCGAAACCTACTGCCCGGTTCAGTATCTCCGTATTGTCCGCACCCAATTTTTTCAATTCTTCTGCACACAGGTTTTCTAAACCAAAAATGGTTTTGGCCACCATACGGAAATTTGTCTGACTATCAACAGGAATGGGAAAGAGATTCATTGTTGCAATGATAGAAACTTCGCTTTAAGGTTTAAGAATTGTAATTTGGAATTATAAAAGAGCCTTTGCAATTGGTTATTTAAATATCTTCGAAACTCAAAATTCTATTCAATGAACTTTTCTACTAAACTTTTTTTAGCCGCATGTTTGCTTGTTCTCAGTAATTATCATTCAGCTATTGCTAACAATGCTATTTATGAGCAGCGAAGAATGGACTATGTTGATTCATGTTTGGCAAGTGGTAGTGGTGCCAGAATAGTTTTGCAAGCATATAAAGGAGTGCCGGTAGATGCCAATCTTCTGAATTCAAAACTCGCCAGCATAACCACGCGGTCTACCAGCGATTTTGATATTATTGAATTAGTCCGCATTTTATATCTTGATTCCGGAACTTACGATGCGCAGATTTTACCTGTACTCTATTCAGTGCCTTATTGGGTAAACAACAATGATACGCTTAGAAATTATTGGTCCGAGAACCACATGATTATGTGGATGAGCTCTGACTGGCTGCTTCATGAACGTTATGGGAAAACTATTGATAACACGCTGGATGCGCGCCTTCGTCATTATTTGAATCTGAAAATTCAATATGGTTTCTATGAATTCTTTTCTTCTGTTTATGCTCCGTATTGTTTAAGCGGGTTATTGAACCTTGCAGATTTTGCTCAGGATGCACAGATTAAGAACCTCGCTACTCAGGCTTCTCAAAAATTGTTAGCCGAGTTGTTGATGCTCACCAACGACAAGGGGGTTTTCTTTCCGGTTGCCGGAAGAAACTATCCCAGTAAATACGAAACAGCTTATGGTCAAAGTCACAACAATCTCATTTACCTTCTTACAGGGTTTGGTCAGGCTCCAGGCGCAGCATCTGCCGGTGGTGCATTTTTAGCATCATCCACTCTGCCTGTTGATTCCGTTATCTATTCATGGACTCCCACTTTAGATACGCTGTATCATATCGGGCATTCGCTGGATAGTGGGTTGGTAATTAACAGCCAAATGGCACCGGTAGATAAAGTGGTTTTTCAATGGAGTTCGGGCGCTTATTTTCATCCGTCTGTTGTAAGTGAAACGGTACAGTTGCTCGTTGATTCCAATCTTTGGGACCAGGTTGACTTTGCAATACTTGCACCGCTCCGACCAATTATCACAACGGCAAATGCACCGGCTTTATCCGAATCATTAGGGGTAATTTCAAAGAGTTCGGTCATCAGTGGTCAGGACGTTGCTATCTTCAAACATCATTCTGTCACCCTCTCTTCTGTTATTGATTTCTGGAAAGGCAAAGTTGGTTTTCAGCAACATCCTTGTGTGGCGAATGTCGGCACTACTGCAGTTTACACAGGCTCCGGACAAGTAAAAGCTGATTGGAGTCTTCGGTATGACAACAGTGCAAATGTTCACCTGCCTTATGTGCAGCAGAAAAAAAATGTAGCGATGCTCATGTACCGGCCTGAACCCACGCCTTCCATAATAGGTACGAGCTACACCTTTAAAGATGTTGCACTCCACTGGAAAGATGCTGACTTCGATGAAGTAGTGAGCGATAGTGTATGGTTACTTGGCAGACAAGCTGAAAGTTATGTAGCAGTAAGAAGAAGCTGCATAGGTGAAATTAATACGATAAGAGCCTGTCCTACCAATGGCGGACAAACCTGGGTAATTATGGTGGGTGATTCTGCTATGTATGGCAGCTTCACAAACTTCCAAAACATTGTTCATCAATCGCAGTTCGAGGAACGATGGTACTTAGATACAGTAACATCGCAATATGTTTACTATTCAAAAATTGTAATGGATACTACTACTATTGATTACGCATGGGGTGTAGATAGTATAGTAAGTGGAATTAAATACTTATCAAATGACGATTCTCAGTTCAGCATTTTTCCTAATCCTTCAAACGATAAAGTAACACTCAATTTGTCTGGGTTTATCAATCAGCCGCTCACTGTAAAAGTGATGAATATGGTTGGGCAGGAAATTTATTCTGAAAAAGTGGGTAATGTTTTAGCAGCTGAGAAAACGATAAATACGGAGAATTGGTCTGAAGGTATTTATATAGTTACAATTGAAACTGCGAAAAGTATTTTCACTCGAAAACTAATTAAGAGCAATTAAGGTAGCACTATGAACAAAAAATATTGGGACGAAGTATCACTCAAACACGATGAAAAAATATTTGATGTTTTTTCAAACGATAAAGAGAAAGTCATTCAATCAGCTATCAGAAAATACGCATCCAAAAAGAAATCGGCTATGGATTTGGGCTGTGCCATAGGCAACTGGCTGCCGCTTCTTTCTTCTTCTTTTAAAAAAGTTTATGCCGTTGATATTGCGAAACATTACATTGATGAAGCAAAGAGGAGAAACAAGGCATTCACCAATATCGAATACATACATCAGGATCTTTCAAAAAAGAGCAGTTCACTTCCTGTTTCTGACTGTGTGGTTTGCATCAATACTTTGCTCACCCCTAATGAAGCCAACCGAAATGCCACTTACAACACCGTTATTAAATTGGTGGCTAAAGGCGGATACCTTGTTTTGGTTGTTCCTTCTTTAGAGTCGGCTTTGTACAGCGAGTATATTTTAGACCAATGGGATTTGCGCGATAAGAAGGCCGGTAAAAAAGTAACCAAGGAGCAAAAAGTGGGAGACCCTTTTAGCGGAACTATATTTTTAGATGGAACCCCTACCAAACATCACCTGAAAGAAGAACTGCGCTTTATGCTGCAGGATTCAGGCTTTAAAATTTTACAGACCGATAAAGTAAAGTACACCTGGAAAACGGAGTTCACAAATCCGCCTAAGTGGTTAAAGGCACCTTATCCGTGGGACTGGTTAGTAGTGGCTAAGAAGTTGTAAACTTTCTTTCTATGAAAAATATAATTTTCTTTTTCTGCCTGCTCGTTGCACATACTATCAAAGCGCAGGATACTTTTTCAATTGTTGCTGTTGATTCGGCCACGGGAGAAGTGGGCAGTGCGGGGGCCACTTGTTTAC
>JBKJJB010000138.1:0-6411 GCA_046598235.1 Chitinophagales bacterium | reverse complement strand
TGAAAACGGAGAAAAGCCCGAAGAACTTTTTCTTACAGAAGAAGAACAAATGCTTCTTGATTTCGGAAGCGAGATTTCGATTCACAGTGGTGAGATAAACGAAGAGCTTTATAAACGAGCAGCAACTAAATATTCCGAAGAAGAACTCGTAGTGCTCGTTGCCTTTGCGGGACAAATGATTGCAACGAATGTTTTCAGCAATGTATTTGAAGTGGAGATAGATGATTATTTAGCACCTTATGTTTCAATCAAAAAACAGGAATAAAGGATAAATAGAAAGATGTATAGATGGAGAAACCCCTTCATGCACATTCATCCACTATTCCATCATTCCAATTAAATAAATCTCAAAACAACATTCATGCAATACAATCTTAAAAACAAAGTCGCTTTCATCACAGGCGCAGCTCATGGACAAGGAAGAGCAACAGCAATTGCACTCGCTAATGAAGGCGTTCACATTGCCGCGTTCGACATTGGCAAACAACTCACTTATCCGAAATACAAATTCGGTTCGAGCGATGAGCTTACTTCTTTGAAAAAAGAATGTGAGAAGGCAGGTGTTCAGTGTCTCATTCACAAAGGTGATGTGCGCTCCGATGCAGATATTACAAAGGCAGTGAAAGCTACTCACAAGAAGTTTGGAAGAATTGATATTCTCTTCAACAATGCCGGCATTTGTGCCTATGGACTTGCACATGAACTGAAAGAAAGCGAGTGGGACAACATGCTCGACATTAATCTTAAAGGAGCGTGGTTAGTAGCACGAAGAATAATTCCGATTATGATTAAGCAGAAGAGCGGAGTGATTCTGAATAATTCTTCAGTGCTTGGTTTGAGGGGTGCGAATCGTTTATCGCATTACGTTGCTGCTAAGTGGGGTTTAACGGGGCTTACAAAATCGTGGGCGATTGAACTGGCACAGTATAACATCCGCGTTATTTCTATTCATCCAACCGGAGTAAACACTCCTATGCAGGATGGCTTGGCTGCTATTGAAGGTTCTACTCCACTTGAAATTGCAGAACGCTCAGCAGGAAATTTACTTCCCGTACCATGGGTAGAACCGGAGGATGTTGCCAATGCTGTTGTGTTTCTTGCTTCGGATAATGCGCGCTACTTAACGGGAACTGAGTTTGTAGTGGATGCAGGATTATTGACGCGGTAATTACATCTTAAACATATCGCCCCACAAACGTTGACCACCGTCAACATAAACAGTTTCACCCGTAATGAACTTTGCCATCGGGCTGCAAAGGAATAAAGTGAGGTAAGCAACTTCTTCTATTGTTCCTAATCTTTTTGCCGGGATAATGTCTTCTAACCCTTTCATAAATTCGGGTGGATATTGTTCAAGCCCTGTTGATTTGATAATTCCCGGAGCTACTGCATTCACCTGAATATTGAAGCGACTCCATTCTACTGCTAAAGTTTTAGTAAGATTATCAACTCCCGCTCTCGCTGCACCTGTGTGTGCCATACCGGGGAACCCGCGATAGATATTAGCGATGATGTTTACAATGTTTCCTTCTTTAGCCGGAATGAAGAAATGCTTCGCCATCGTTTGAGTAACATAAAAAGTACCGTTGAGATTATTATTGATAACGGCATTCCATCCTTTAAAAGAAATATCCTCCACAGCAGATGGAAACTGTCCGCCTGCATTATTGATGAGTATATCGAGTTTGCCTTCTTTCTCTTTAATGTTTTGAGCAACCGCTTCTACCTGCTCAGTTTCACGAATATCAAGCACAACATATCTGCAACTCCCAAACTCAGAAAGCTTCTCTACCGCAGTTTTTAATCTATCTTCTTTACGTGAAGAAATAATAACTGTTGCTCCAAGTTGAAGTAACTGTTTTGTAATGGCGAAACCGATTCCGCTACCGCCACCCGTAACGAGTACTACTTTGTCTTTAAATAAATTGTCTTTGAACATTTTGAAAGGTTAATGGTTAATCGTGAATCGAAGGAATTTTGTATTACTATTATCTAATAACTATTAACGATTAACTTTTTACTAACGGTTTATTCAGCATCGCTCTTGTTTCTTCAATGCTTGCTACTTCCCTTCCCATCATGCGCACCAGTTTTGCAGCAGCTTCAATCAGTTCGCCATTACTTTTTGCCATTTCACCTTCGGGTAAATAGAAGTTATCTTCTAACCCTGCGCGCACGTTACCATCAATAGTAATAGCTGCGGCAATTGCCTGCCATTGCTTGCGACCGATACCAATCACCTGCCACATAGAACCTTCCGGCACACTGGCTGCCTGATGCAAAAGGTTTTTGGTAGAGATAGGAATTCCTCCCAACACACCCATTACAAAACTGAACACATATGGCTTTTGCAAAAGGCCCATATCAATCAGCGGCATTGCATTATTAATGTGACCGTTATCGAACACTTCCATTTCTGGAACAGTACCCGCTTCTTTCATCTTCTCTAAATAAAACTGTATATCAGAAAAAGGATTTTGAAAAACGAAGTCGTGATAGAACGATTTTGTTTTTGGAGAATAAATTCCATAATTCATCGAGCCCATGTTAAGCGCAGCCATATCAGGTTTCAAAGCTGTGATATGCTGAATTCTTTGTTCGCGCGAAAGACCTACTGCACCGGTGCTGTAATTGATAATTGCAGTGGGGCAAAGTTTGCGCACTTCTTCTCCAATAAGGCGATACGTTTCAATATCATAAGCCGGTCCGCCATCGTTCTGACGTGCGTGAATATGAAGAATACTTGCGCCAGCATCTACAGCGCGTTTACCTTCTTCCGCAATTTCTTTAGGCGTATAAGGAATGTAAGGACATTGAGCGCGAGTTGCGAGAACTCCGGTGAGCGATGCGGTTATAACGATTTTTTTTGCCATTGATAAAGAGTATTTAGTTTTAGTAAATAGTATTTAGATAAATGCAATCCTGTATTTTACTGCTTTCTGCCGCTGTCCACTGGTGCTGGTTTCATCCTTTCCAGATTGGTTTTCTTTTTTCTATAAATGCCTGCATTCCTTCAGCTGCATCTTCGGTTTGAATACACTCGCCCAACATTTGTTTCATGTGGTTATGTGCCTCCGATGCAGGAATTCTTTTTAAATCATCAAATGCTTCCAGCCCTAAGCTGATAGCAGAAGGAGAATATTGGAAAATTTCATCTGCCAGTGCCTGCACTTCGGCATCGAGTTGAATAGACTCTACCACTTTGCTAACGAGACCGATTTTTTCGGCTTCTACAGCAGTTGCAGTTTTTGCGCGCAAACAAAAATCAAGCACTGTTCGTGGCGGCATAATCTGCAACATACTTTGCATTACCTGAAAAGGAAATAATCCGCGCTTAACTTCCGGCAAACTGAAAGTTGCATTAGTTGTTGCAATCACATGCGTGCATCCACAGATGATTAAAAAACCTCCTGCGTAAACAGGCGCGTGAACTTTTGCGATGCAGGGTTTATGAAGAGAATTAAACACATCACCTATAACTAATTCACTATTTGGTTCGGGAACAGTAGAAGTTGTTTCTTCTGTTTGCCCTGAAAAGGCTTTCAAGTCAGCTCCCGCACAAAACACATCTCCCTTTGCAGCGATAACTACTGCCCATATATTTCGGGTGTTCTTTGCGCAGGTAAGTGCGTAAGCAAGTTCTTTAAACAGAATCGGATTGAGTGCATTTTTCTTTTCAGGACGATTGAGCGTGAGCGTAAGTAAATGATCTTTCTCTTCAATGAGTAAGTGTGCGAACTTATGGTTCTTGAATTCAAGTATCTGGTCGGAAGTGTATAGCATCTGTGATAATATTTAAGAAGGTTGCTAAAGTAAAATGTTTGACAGAAATAGAAACTCTATCTCCGTCATAAAATCAGCAAGCCATTTTCTTTCAGTTGTAGAAATGTTTTTGATTGAGTAAAATCAGCAAAATCTTTTATGCCCACAGCTTCATAACTTTGCCTTAGTTCTGTAAAAAGCATCGGTGGGTTATTGCCGATAATTAATCTTGGAAATATTTCCATCAGCCAATTTGCTTCTGCGGGAAGAAGATGCAACTGCCAGTCTTTTGTTTTGTTGCAAAATTCTAACTCTGCCATTTCTATTGTTTTCTTTCCCTGTTTTGCTTCAAACAATGTAAGTGTTGGAATATTATGTAACCAAATAACAACTGCATTTTGCTTCATTGTTTCATTATCACCTTCGTTCAAACATTGCTCAATGTAATCAGGAGCAATCGTTGTTTCAGGAGTTTCGAAATCGAACCAATCGGATAAGGGCAAATCAAAACCAACACCATGCATGTAATTGAAAAGTGATTTACTCAACGCCTCACCAAACAAATCATGGTCGGCACCGTTAGGGTCATTATGATATAAATCGTTATCAGCAAAACCACCGAAATCAGGACCTGTTCTTTGCACCTGAAACTCTGCAGCGTTCAAACCAACAGGGCTATGAGAAGTCATGGCAAAGCGATGCCAGAAACCCGATTGCAAAGCTTCGTTTAAAAATAACTGACGAACTATTTCCAACGCATCAATAGTTTCCTGTGCAGTTTGAGTTGGGAAACCATACATCAAATAAGCATGAACCATGATTCCCGCTTTTGTAAATCCATCTGCTACTTGTGCTACCTGAGAAACAGTTACTCCTTTCTTCATTAAACTAAGTAAACGATCAGAAGCAACTTCTAATCCTCCTGCAACGGCAATACATCCAGATGCTTTCAACAGACGCGCTAAATCGTGAGTGAAATGTTTTTCGAAGCGGATGTTTGTCCACCATACCACCGTAATTTTCCTGCGGATTATTTCTAAAGCCAAATCTCGAAGTAAAGCAGGCGGTGCTGCTTCATCTACAAAGTGAAATCCGTTTTGTTTGGTCTGGACGATAATTTCTTCAATTCTATCACAGAGAATAGATGCAGTTAGTGGCTCATAGTTTTTAATGTAATCAAGAGAAATATCGCAGAAAGAACACTTGCCCCAATAGCAGCCATGTGCCAGTGTGAGTTTATTCCAGCGGCCGTCACTCCAAAGTCGGTGCATAGGATTTGCAACTTCAATTACTGAAAGATATTCATCCAATAAAAAATCACTGTAATCCGGGGTTCCGGTTTCGCGCTGCGCTATATCCTTTTCTTTGGCTCCGTTGCAGTAAACTACTTTGCCCTTCTCTCGCAGATAAATTCTTTTCAATTCTTTGATACTTCGCTTGCCGCTTAGATGGTCTAACAAAAATTCCATCGGTGCCTCACCATCATCTAAACTCACGTAATCAATAAAGTCAAAAACACGAGGGTCGCTCAAACTTCTTAGCTCAGTATTCGCGTATCCTCCACCCAATACAACTTTTATGGCAGGATGATTTTTCTTAATGTATTGTCCGCACTTCAACGCTGCAAAAAGATTTCCGGGGAAGGGAACCGACAAGCAAACTACCGATGGTTTCCATCGCTGAATCTTTTCCTCAAGTAATTCTTCCAGCAAATCAGTGATAACAGAATTTTCAGTAAGCAATGACTTTTCTATTTCATCAAAATGAGTTGCTGTTCTTCCCAACCGTTCAGCATAACGACTAAAACCAAAATGAGGGTCAATTGCTTCTTTAATCAGGTCGCCTAAATCTTCAAGGTAAAGTGTGGCAAGATGTCGTGCTTTATCCTGTATACCCATAGTTCCAAAAGCCCATTCCAAATCTTCCAATTGTGCAAAGCGGGATGCTTCGGGCAAATAAGTTCTATCACAAATGGAATGAGCGAGTGTTGGATTTTTATTTTGCAGAAAACGAATAACAGGATCAATAGTGCGGATGTATTCCTGCTGTAATGAATAGATGCGGTAAATGTTCTCTGATAATTCAAGATCGAGTGTTTCAAATTGCTCAAACATTTTCCGCAAGCCATACGATGAAAAAAGTTTGAGAATAACTTCAATTCCTAAATCTGCTTGATGCGATTCAATTTTCTTTGTGTTCAGAAAACCTTTGAGATATGCCGTAGCAGGATAAGGAGTGTTTAATTGCGTGAAAGGAGGTGTGAGAAGTAATACTTTCTGTTCCAAACTATTAGTGAATTAGTCTATCGGGATGAAATCTTTGATGAAAGCATTGGAAGTATCTACATCGGGAAGAGGTTTATTATAATCAGCCATCCGGTCAGGATCGAATGTGAGTATTTTGGTTCGAGGAGCAAAAAACTTAAGCAGTAAAGTCATGTAACTGAATTGATACGGATCGGTGGCAACTGCTATTTTCTTAAAGCCCATACTCTTCGCCATCTTGGTTCCGTATTTCGCATTTTCATTGCTGTGCATTGCCTTGTCCTCTACAAAAGTATGTTCTGGTGGAAGACCGAGAGAGTCGGCAATCGTTTTCATTATTTTACCTTCAACATACGGAGTATGCGCTGCACCTCCTGAAAAAATA
>JBKJJB010000076.1:0-3590 GCA_046598235.1 Chitinophagales bacterium | reverse complement strand
TAAAGATAAGAATGATTACGTAGTGGTCAGACGACTATAAGTCGTCCGACCACTTCTTATTCCACCTTCACTAACTTCTTTTCTCCCATCATTCTTCGGCCTTCAAACAGTTTAGCTACATAAACTCCTTTGCTTAATTCGGCAACCGAAACGCTGCTCTTGTTTCCAATGAGTATTTGCTCTTTCAATATTCTTCCGGTTACATCATACAGAAATAGTGAAGCGGCAGAGGAAGAATTTCTCTCCACAATAAATTTATTAGAAACCGGATTTGGATAAATGTTGAAGAATATTCCCTGAGTTACTGACTGAATATCTGTAGCTCCCGAATCAACAATCTGAAAAATGTCAAGTCCTGCCTCCACATAATGCCCGGGGTTGGTATCCTGCGCTTTAAAAGCAATACGCATGTTTGAGGACGGAGCAATAAAATCATTCAGTCTGAAATTCTTATACCGCCATTGGCTCATCAGTGTATCGGCACTAGCCCAATCGAGCAACACGGTATCGGCTCCGTTAGTAACAGTAATTGTAAGCGAATCGTTAGGTGCACTGCCATTGCCACCGCCATTATAAAACCATCGGTAGTAACTAAGGTAAGGGTCAACATAAGTTGAAAGGTCGAACACAGGCGAGCGAAGAATAGTAGAGCCGTTGTCAACATCGTCATCACTTGGGTCGCCACCATTGTTGCCTGTTACATAACAATCAGTTCCGAAATCACCGGCAATATCATCCTCAGGGTTTACTTCTACTCCCTGATTAGTTTCAGTGCCTATGGGTTCGCCTCGTTGCCAGTCGCCCGAAGAAGCCGTGGTAGAAACCGTCCAGCCGTAGTCCATTATAAAATCATCGTAGTAGCCATTGCCAATAGCAATAATTACTGTATCAGCTACAACTGAAACGCTTTTAGAAACCTTAGCGGTAATTCTTCCCCATATTCCTCCATAAAAATTGCACTCGCCCTGCACAAAATCGCAGAATTTATATTCCCCGGCAGCATCGGTTGTAATTTCCTGATAAGCAGTATCGCTTGTATCCGTAATAAGCACTCGAATAAAAGGCAAAGCATTTCCGGTAGACGCATCTACTGTTTTTATTACCAGCCTTGTAGTAGAAACAGGAAGAAGATTTACGTTAATAGTAGTAAGCACTCCGTTCTGCAAATTCACATTAGAAAAATCCTGTGTTTGATAACCGTTCTTCGAAAATCGAATGGTGTAAGTGCCGCTGTCGGGAGTGCCGGTAGAATATTTACCGAGGAAGTTGGTGAAATCACTCACACTGTCGCCCACAATTTCAATTTTCACATCATTCAAAAAAGTATTGCAGATAGTATCTTTTACTACGCCTTCTAAATAGCAGGCACGCTTGTACGTTGGTTTCAGAATCCATAAGCCGGTTTCAATATCACTCACAATAATATTCCCCGAAGGAAGATAAGGCCATACGCCCCACGCCCCATGAAATCCATCGCCCGAATAAGTTGGCGAAGAATCATAGCTGCCTACTTCCACCAGATTATTTTTTCTGCTTACATCGTGAATGGTAATACCATAGGTGTAATAAGAACTGATACAATAGTTATTGAGAAAATAAGTATTATGAATGATGGTGTTGCTGCCCGGGTCAACCTGTGTGCGATCGGTTTCGGTAATGTTGTTCAAGTCAGAAACATCGTAACAGGTTAAAGTAGAGTTTGGTTTTTCATCGGTGGTAAAAAGATATTTGCTATCGTCACTCAGCCAGCAGTTGTGACTAAAGTTAAGCGGAGTAGCCCAAGAAGTAATATTGTTCACCGGAGCGTTAGTGGTTGTTTTATTACGCACATCTACCACTTTTAATATTCCATCATTGATACAGGCAGCCCACATAGTATCGTTGCGCACAAAACAATCATGCACATAGTTATTGCTAAACTTACCTATTACAGGAGGATTGTAAGGATTTGCATTGAGGTCCAGAAATAGTAAATCTTCATCGGTACCGTTTACATACGCAATACCATTGCTATCAATAAAAATAGTATGCGATGTAGTCATTCCTCCGGGATTAATGGTGTGGTATTGAATACTATCAGGTAGATATTTAAGATTTACAATTACTAATCCGCTTGCTTGTTCGGTAGTAACGTAAGCGTATCCTTTATACTCGCGCACTTCCCTCCAAAAACCTCCCTGCCCTAATGCACCGGGGACACTAAAAAGTTGGCGAGGATTGGTAGGTGTATCAATTGCAACAATGGAAAGACCGCCTGCGGTACCAACCAGCGCATACTCCCTCCCAAGCGAATCAACATAACCGGTAAGGTTTGACGTAGTAGTGTTGTATTGAAAGCGACCGAGTACGGTAAGGTTCGATTGAGAGAAAGAGAGAGAAGTGAAAAGGCAAAAAGCAAAAGACAAAAATTGTTTCATCGCGCAGATTTTAAGAGCGATGAAAATAGGGTTTTGTCCAACAATACCCTGTAACTGATTTGGCTACTATTGGGCTTACATAAAAGTGTTTTTGCAGCCCCGAAAAGAAGGACTGTCATGCTGACGAAGGAAGCATCTTGTATTCGGTTCACGAACGGAATACAAGTTCCTTCACTCCGCAAAGCCTTCGTTCAGGATGACAAAACCTTTAACTATATGGCTATTGTGTTACATCCAATCAACTTCTCAATGGGAAAGAACTCATTGGCTTCAACTGACGTATGCTGATAAAGTGACATCTGTATCCTCCCTTATCACTCAACTTGCTTCCGAAATCTTTTAAAGGTGCTTTGTCCACTTCTTCGCTGGAGGCGTAGCCACATAAATAAGCGCGAGTGTTTGCTGCAACTGCATCTGCTTTGCCGGAAGCTACATCAATTATTATCTGCACATAATATTGGGGCTTGCGTTTACGGGCATAGTCTTCGCGTACCAGCAGGTTTAATTTTTCATTGAAAGGAAATGCCGAAGATTTTATTTCGATGTTTTCGAAATCAGTTTCACCTTTATTCTTTCCTACTCGATTTTTCTTCCAATCATTAAAAAGAAATTGTGCGAATACAAATTCGCCAAGATGCCCAGTAAGGGTATCAATTTTTGAAGCTACTGTTCGCGCCACTTCTGCCTGCGGAACCAGTCGCTTGGCTTCGTCAATCATTTCCTGCGTAATAACGATAAATGGATAAGACATTATTGAATAAGCAATACGGTTAAACTCGGATTCATCCCCCGACAAAATTTTCTTTCGAAAATTTTGTCCGCCCCCTTCAAAGGGGGACGCTAACAGCCACACACAAATTCTACCACACTTTCTTTAGCTGATAATCCTGCACTTTAAATACATGCACGTATCGGTTCTCTAAATAGTTGAGAGTGGTATCATTTTTCATTGCCTTAGCAATATCAAACTTATATGCCGAGCCCGAGTAGCGCTGTGTAGAAACATAATCAGGGAAATCCTTTCCGTAATCTCTTAACGATTCGAGTGTGAAATTCATTACATCATAACCGAGGTAAGCATATCGCGATGGCTCTGCATTGAATTCGCCTTCAAAGTCTATCATAAAATTTTTTGTTTCCTCTTTTGCAGAATCAGCAAAAAACGGGTCGGTG
>JBKJJB010000002.1:0-3202 GCA_046598235.1 Chitinophagales bacterium | reverse complement strand
TCGAAACTTACATTCTCCCATCAAATTGTGCGTGCTATTTTTCTTGAACAGCTTTATAGGGCGTTTACAATTGTCAATTGATTATTCGTGATGATACGGCTCGTTATTGATAATTGTAAACGCCCTATAAAGCTGTTCAAGAAAAATAGCGCGCACAATTTGATGGGAGAATGTAAGTTTTGATAAACTGAGTTTGGCGTTGGCGCGTTTGTAAACTTTATCGCTGAAACCGTAAGCTCCACCAACTATAAAAACTACATTCTTCAACGACTGATTAAAAATGCTTTCAAGATTCTGCGCAAACTGAAGAGAACTGAGTTCTCTTCCTTTATCATCCAGCAGAATAATAAAATCAGTAGCAGTAATCTTCTTCAAAATCAACTCGCCTTCCAGTTCCTTTGCTTTTTTCTTGTCGCTGATTTTAGAGTTTGAATTCTCAATAATCACTTCCTCCATCTTTACATAGTGATTAATGCGCTTGATGTAATCGGCACAGATGGCTTTTATTTCAGCAGAAGAAGTTTTGCCGACTAAGAGTAAAGTGATTTTCATTATATAACTTGCAATTGAGAATGCTGCCGCTATTTTAGCGTTTCTGTTTAAAAGAATATAACTAATGAAGCAAAGTAAGAAAGTATTTCTCTTCGTAACCATAACGCTGTTTATGATGACAGGTTGTAGCAACAAATCAAAGCTACTCGCAAAAACCTGGATGATCAATAATTTGAAATACACTAAGGAGATACCAAAAGAGATGCAACCCACTATTGACAACTCGGTGAACGAAATGAGACAAGCATTTCGCATTACTTATAATGCCGATGGCACTTACAATACTAAAATGAATGGGCAGTCGCTTAAAGGCACCTGGAAAATGAATTGGAACTCTACTAAGATGACCTCTATTGCCAGCGATGGCTCCTCTAAAGATTTTAAGATTGTTGAATTGACGGAAGATAAATTTTTCTTCGAAGCAGACGAAGGCGGAGAGAAAGTGATATTTGAAATGGTTCCCGCAAAATAAAATAGAGATGAAGAAATTACTTTTTGTGTTGAGTGTGATAGTATCGGTGGTGTTTCTTACTAATTGCCAAAGTGAGCAAAAAGAGAAGTTAGCCGGTATATGGAAATTAGATGTAATGGATATCAATAACACTCCTATCAGTGGAAGTTCGCTTGGGGGATGGTTGTGGGAGTTTAATGAGGAAGGCGGCTATTTGATTAACGTGGCAGGAGCTGTGGAGAAAGGAACTTATAAAATAGATAAGGAGGAACTCACGCTTTCATCGGTAACAAATAAAGACCGCCCCGCCCAAACTTATACTATTGCCAAACTTGACTCTGCTTCAATGAATCTTGTCTCTATTTCAGAGAAGAACAAAACTTCGCTATCGTTTATAAAAATGAAGGGAGAGGTAGGAGAAACAGATTAACTCATTCATCAAACTCGTTCTTATAACCCGCAATCTTTATTTCGCGGATGCTGGTATCTACTTTATCTTTCAGCTGAGTTTTAAAAGAAGACAATTTATCGCTCACAGCTTTATCGGAAGAGCCAATAATTTGAGCGGCAAGAATACCTGCATTGCGCGCGCCATTAAGAGCAACAGTGGCAACAGGAACCCCCGAAGGCATTTGAAGAATAGAAAGAACAGAATCCCATCCGTCAATGGAGTTGGAAGATTTAATAGGAACACCAATTACCGGAAGTGTAGTAACCGAAGCTACCATACCCGGAAGATGCGCTGCACCTCCTGCACCGGCAATAATCACTTTCAGTCCTCTTTCTTTTGCAGTGGTAGCGTAGTCCATCATGCGATTAGGGGTGCGGTGTGCCGAAACAACCGTAAGCTCAAAATCAATGGCAAAATCTTTTAATACTTCGGCAGCTTCCTGCATTACTTTCAAATCGCTTTCGCTGCCCATAATGATTCCTACCTGCGGTTTGCTCATAGAGGATATTTGATGCGAATTTAAAATAATCTATGTAGGGTGTTGGAATGACGGAATGACGTAATGTTGGAATGATGGAAGAATGGATGAATGGATGAATGAGTGAATACATTCATCCAACTATCCAAATCATTCATTTCCTTAAGAAACAACTTTCAATTTCTTCTTAATCAACTCCGCTTTTGCCAGCAGTGCACTTTTATTTTCTCCGAGTATGGTAACATGCCCCATCTTTCTGCCGGGCTTTGTTTCTTCCTTTCCGTAGATGTGAACGAAAACATCTTTCATCTTCTCTACTTCTTCAAGCCCTTCATACTTTACCGCGCCTGAATAATTTGGCTCGCCAATAAGATTGAGCATTAAAGATGGACGAATGCTCGAAGTATCGCCCACGGGAAGATTTTGCAACACCCGCATTTGCATATCGTACTGCGAACTGTAATTTCCTTCTATGCTCTGATGTCCGCTGTTATGTGCGCGTGGTGCTGTTTCGTTCACCAGAATGTTTCCCTGCTTGTCTAAAAACATTTCCACCGCAAATATTCCGGGGCTATCGAGCGCATTCATTACATCTATAGCAATTTGTTGCGAGAGTTGAATTTGTTCTTCGGTAAGTTCGGCAGGAGAAAAAAGATAATCTACCAGATTATAACGCGGGTCGAAAACCATTTCTACGGGAGGATAAACAGCAGTGTCGCCTTTTTCATTCTTGGCTACTATCACCGATATTTCTTTATCAATGTCCACCAGTTTTTCTAACACACAGGGAGCATCAAACGCTTTGCTGAAATCTTCTTCTTTGTAAAGCAACTCAACTCCTTTACCGTCATACCCGCCATTCCGCAGTTTTTGCGCAAGAGGAAGAAAGTTGAGATACGAATTCAATTCATATTTGCGCTGAATAAGGTAATAACCCGCTGTAGGAATATGATGATGCTTGTAAAAATCTTTCTGCAATCCTTTATCCTTAATAATCTTGAGCGCATCCGGACGGGGATAAATTTCTAATCCTTCCTGTTCGAGTTTGAAAAGCGCTTCGAGGTTTACGTTTTCTATTTCAATGGTAAGCACATCTACCTGCTTGCCGAATTTGTAAACGGTATCGAAGTCTTTAATATCTCCTTCGATGTAATGATTGCAGAGCGAAGCGGCAGGAGGATTCTTTCCCGATTCAAGCACAAAGGTTTCTACTTCGTATTTCGCAGCCGCCTGTAAAAGCATTCTGCCTAATTGACCCCCGCCTAAAATA
>JBKJJB010000263.1:0-2990 GCA_046598235.1 Chitinophagales bacterium | reverse complement strand
GATTTTATAGGTGTTTTACACACCCTCCCCAAAAAGGGAACGCAAAAATATACTTTATGAGCAGAGTTGCAAATGTTCGGTTGGAAATTTCTTAAAGGCAATCTTCTATATTCTGATCCATTCTTTATTATTTTCGGCTCCTCACACAAAATACTAATATCTATGAAAAACATGTATCGCCTATTTATTGTATTTATAGCAACCCATCTACTCATATATATCCTCCACGCTCAAGCGCCCCAGTTTATAAACTATCAGGCAATAGCGCGCAATGCAGCCGGTAGTGTATTACAAAATCAACAGGTAACCGTGCGCCTTACTATTCATAATAATACGCCAAACGGGGCTATTGCATATATAGAGACAGATACAGTTACAACTAACCAATTCGGACTTTTCACAATTTCCATTGGTGGTGCAAGTACCATACCCGGAGGTTTTAGCGGTATTGCATGGGGTAGCGGCAATAAATATTTAGAGGTAGAGTTAGACCCTTTAGCCGGAAGCAACTTTTCCAACATGGGAACTACACAGTTGCTAAGTGTGCCGTATGCTTTGTATGCCGAAACTTCTGGTAATGGTATGGGAGCTACCGGACCTACAGGTGCGGATGGATTAAACGGTCCAGGATACTTAGCAACCTCTACTTCAACCGTTACGTTAGGTTTAGGAATGATAACAGTAGTTACTCAAACGGGGTTAGCCTATTTACCCAATGACAGAGTAAGAATATCGGCAAGTTCCGGCAACTATATGGAGGGAGTTGTTGTTACATATAGTGGAATAAACCTTACTATAAATATTGATAGAGTAATTGGAAGTGGGACTTATTCTAATTGGAATATCGGAATAGCAGGAGACCCGGGAAGTGATGGACTTACTGGTGCAACAGGTGTAACAGGTGCCGATGGAGCAGCGGGAACTAATGGAAGTGCAGGTGCAACAGGAGCCACTGGAGCTACAGGTCCCGGAGGAGTGAGCGGAACACTTAATTATGTAGCTAAGTTTACAGCAGCAACATCGGTAGGCAATTCACAGATATTCGATAATGGAGCAGGTGTAGGTATAGGTACCTCTGCCATAGGTGCAATACTTACCAATACAAAATTAGAAGTTGCAAGCGAGGGCACTAACGATAACATACTTATGCACTACTCAGGAAGTGCAACTCCTACATTTAATTTTATGCGCTCGCTTGGTACTTTAGCCGCTCCCACCTCTGTTATAAGCGGTTCCACCTTAGGTAGAATGGATTTTTATGGTTACGATGGCACTAACTGGGAAAACGCTGCTTATATATCTGTAAATACCGATACTGCCATCTCCACTGATTCAGTAGCAGGCAGAATTACTTTTGGTACGCGCAGTTTTACCGGAACGTCCCCTACCGAAAGAATGCGTATTAATCGAAACGGAAACGTAGGTATAGGAACCACTAACCCGTTGGACGACTTGCACATTGTTGGTGCAGAAAACGACAGCAGTCATGCTGCTTTACGTGTTCAATCCGGCAGTACTTATATGTTGTTTGATGGTAACGAAATTGATTGTATTACTGGTGACCTGTATTTAAACAACAACTCCGCGTACGATGTTAACCTTGCTAATGGAGGAGGAAATGTGGGCATAAAATTAACTGCGCCTGCTGCCGACCTTCACATTGAACAATCGGCAACTGTTGGCACTACAGGCGGAATACGCTATGGCTCGAGCACAACCTCGGATTATTGGCAAACTGGTTACGGCACTATAGATGACTGGGATTTGTATTACAACGGAGCGCTTACTGCTTATATTCAGGATGGTACGGGAAATCTTATTTCTGTATCGGATGCTTCTTTGAAAACCGATGTAGAACCTTTGGGAAGTATGCTCGGCATTGTTGAGCAACTTAACCCCGTTAAATATTATTTCAAAAGCAATAAAGAAAAAGCTGACTACAAATCATTAGGGTTTATTGCACAAGAGGTAGAGAAAGTACTTCCTGAAATTGTGCATGAAAAGAATGGTTTAAAAACGTTGGGCTACACAGATTTTGGAATTATATCCATTCAATCAGTTAAAGAACTTTATGATTTAGTAAAGCAACAGAATAAAATGATTGAACAATTGACTAAACGTGTCGAAGAGTTAGAGAAAAAATAAGCAAGGTCAACGGTCAAAAATCAACCTAACCGAAGAATCGAATTATTTTTATCGCGAATGAATTTTGCTCATCGCTTTCCATCTGCTATTAAATTTACTTTCATTCTGGTTATCTGCATTGTTATCCTATTGCCTTCTTACGCACAGGATTCTTCCGCATCAATAATTAAACAAAAACGCCACTTTCTTGATTACTCAACTACACTCAACAAAAAACGCCTTGTTGGCGTATCAGTAGGGAGCATAGGAATTTATGCAGGCATTATGGCTGGTGTAGGAACAGCCTGGTATGGGAAAGATAAACTCTCCAAGTTCCATTGGTTTGAAGATGCTACCGAGTGGAAACAAGTAGATAAAGGTGGACATTTTTTTGCTCCTTACTTTATCACCACCTGGACGTATGAAATGTTACGTTGGAGCGGAATGAAAAACACACCGGCTGCACTTGCCGCAGGTGCTTTCGGGTTTATTAGTATTTCGGCTATTGAAATTCCCGATGGCTTGCATCCAAAGTATGGTGCAAGCTGGAGCGACATTGTTTTCAACTTTGCAGGTGCTGCTTTTGCTACTACGCAGTTTTTAGTTTGGAAAGAACAACGCATTGTAACCAAATATTCTTTTCATGCGGTAGAATATCCCAAAGGCGAATTGCGCGATCGCGCTAATGCTTTATACGGAAGTAATTTTGGTGAACGAATATTGAAAGATTACAACGGGGTTACCATGTGGCTCTCGTTTAATCTTCATTCCTTTAATCATAAAATAAAACCACGGTGGCTCAATATTGCTTTTGGCTATGCCGCAGGAAATCTTTATGGCGGCTTCGAAAATAAATGGACAGATAA
>JBKJJB010000164.1:0-4948 GCA_046598235.1 Chitinophagales bacterium | reverse complement strand
GTGATGGAAACAAATTCATATTGCGCTGTCGGAAATTTTGTGAGTAGTTCTCTAACTCGTTGTGGTGCGTTGGTGAGTTCTAACTCTAACAAATCGGAAATGATGAAAACAACTTTTCTGTTTTCAAGTCGCTCGAAAAGTGCGCGTGTGACTTCTTTAAATTCTTCATCGTAGTAGCCACCGATTACGGAAGTGTCAATGTAGATGCGTGGTTTCATGAATTGTGAAGGTAAAGAAAAGAGTTATCACTTACTACTAAAATGCTCAACGCCTTGTGAGAAATTATATGCTTTTGCACAAGTACACAATTTTAGTTTATAGAAAATTTGACACATAGTAAAAATGTTTTAATTAAAAAGGAGTTGTATCACCTGAAACTATTTCGCCTTCTTCGTGTGAATCGCTTTCTTTTTCTTGCAGGTTTAAGGGAATATCTATTCCCATTTCACGGGCTTCTTCGCGTTTGGTTAAATGAAATTTAAGTGAGGATATGAAGTCTTTATCAATGTCAGAGGAGTTGAAGATTTCAATTTCTTCATCACGGGTGTAGATGCTGTATTTACTAAGCATAGCGGAATGATTATCCAAGCAAAAAGAAATAAACTTGTGAAGTGCCTTAACCGGTGTATCGGGAACTAAATCGTAGATGGTTGTTTTGTCTCTTTCAGCAGGAGAAGGAAATTCAGCAACTGAAAGAGAAACTTGTCGAGAAAGAAAAGTTGATTGAAAATGCTGAACGTGAAAACGTAATGCTAAAACAAGAGAACGGTTATCTGAAAGAAATAAATGAGTTGCTGAAAGGGAATAAGCAGAAGAAATAAAATAGCTGCTTACTCAATTCCTAACTGAAATGATAAGGCAGAAATAATTTCCTCCTTCAAGGATTCCTCCTTTAGTTTTCCGTAAGATTTTACCAATCGCTTTTTATCTAAAGTTCTGATTTGATAGCAAAGCACAATGGATTCTTTTTTAAGACCTGAATGTTTTGCCGGAAGTAGTGCTTCGTTAGGATAAATGCTCCGGTCTTTCTTTCGTGAAGTGAGCGGAAGAACATTCACTACTGAAAGCACTTCGTTGATTTGATTCTCACTAATAATAATTACCGGTCTCGTTTTGCCCTGTTCTGAACCAACAACAGGGTCTAAGTTAGCCAGCCAAATAGACCATCTTTCAAATTTCATAAACTTTCGTTGTTTATGAGGTCAAAGTCGCTATTCACTTCTTTCATATCCTGAATATAAAGAGGGTCGGTAGCCGCTTTTTTCATCAGTTTCAGTTTGTCCTTTTTGGAAAGTGGAACTTCTTCTACCGTTACCACCACTTTCTGTTTAGAAGGAAAGTTTTGCGGAAGATGAATAGTGAGTTGATGGTTTTTAGGCACATCGTATATTTCTTTAAATGACATAGAATAGATTTTAGTAAAGTTGATGGGGCGAAGGTAAGGAAAGAAACAGAAAGAGCCGCTCACGCGGCTCTTTCTGTTTCTTTTTGGTTTGGTGCATTACTTTAAAAATACAGTCCTTGCAACCTACCTGACATTTGATGTTAAAGTAACAGCAAAAAGAGATTATTTTATAACGTAAAGATTGAAATCCATTTTTTGGCTTTTGTAATATTCTTTTGCAACTTCTTTGGCTGCATTTATAGTTGCCATTTCTTTTTCATTTTCCATTTTCTTTTCTGCCAGCATACGATTGTATTGCTCCGCTTCTTCTTTAGATACTTGTCCTTTTGTTTTTTCAATTAATGCTTTTGCATCATTATAACATTTTGAAGTAGGAGTAATTTCTCCTAAAGTTGAAAAAGCTGTTTCATAATCTTTATTACCTGCGGCAGCAGTAGCTTGCAACATCATGTGTTGGCACTCGAACTAAAAAAAGGAGGACAACATGAAACTAAAAGATTTCGCCCGCGCTATTGCTAACCCCGTGTTAGCCGCTGCGCTATCACTATGCAAGAGAATCTGTCAAACGAAAGGAGTAACCATTTTTAAAAATATTAGGGGAGGTCGTAGTATTTCTTTTATAGGAGAAGATATGGAAAATGCAGTCTTTGAAATGGTCAAAGAAGTCGGGAAAAATCCTAAACAAGAATACTTTAAAGCTGATGTCTTAGATATACTTGATAAGCATTATCAGTCAATACGATTTAATAACTTGTCTGATAAGATATGAGTCACAAAGATTGTAGCCAATTACATAAATGCTGTCGTATGTTGCCCGATATTATTAGTGGAAGCAGTAATGATAATAGTGTCGTAATGGTTGCTATTAGTGCTGGCAAAATCCACTTTATGACTTCAAATTGTCTGTCCGTAAAAGTTGGTTGCGTGTTTGAAACATACTCAATACATGAGTCAATAACACGGTGGTATTCGTCCATTGTCCGGCAGTTGTCGAAAGATAGCCAATGTGTTTGTTTGCACAAGTCCCTCATATACTGCTCGGTGGTTCTATGCCAAAAAAATAAAGTCCTTACTTTCATGGAATGATTCGTCAACATATTTTGCACGTTGTCCTTTGAAGATTTTAATTGCCTTTGATTTGTTCATTGTCTTTGTCTTTAAAGCGGGTGAGCAAAATATTTTTAAAAATGTATTGTCAAGAAGTAATTACATGAACATACCTTAATTTTAAGAAAGTATCCCTGCAATAGTAGCCGAAAGGTAAGATGCGAGTGTGCCGCACATAAGAGCTTTGAAACCCAGTTTAGCTAAATCTTTTCTGCGGTCGGGGGCTAACTCGCCAATACCACCTACCTGTATGGCAATAGAACTAAAGTTGGCAAAACCGCACAGTGCAAAACTTACAATTATCAATGCCTTGGGCGAAAGAGTATGAGCCGCTATCATTGGCGAAAGGTTGGCATAAGCCACAAACTCGTTAATAACTAGTTTGGTTCCCAGCAAAGTGCCTACCGTATATGCTTCGGATGAAGGCACTCCCATAGCCCGTGCAAACAGCGAGAAGAAAGAACCAAAAATAGAATCGAGTGTAAAGTTGTTGAGGTTAATTCCCACTATGCTTAAATCCATTCCGGTGGTTGAAAGCAGCACTCCTATTTTAATAAGAATGGCATTGATAAGCGCAATGAGTGCAATAAAGCCAATGAGCATGGCAATTACATTCAATGAAATTTTAAGCCCGTCACTGGCACCATGCGAAATAGCATCGAGCAGATTGGCGTGTACCTTTTTTACTTCTAATTTTACTGCGCCTTTAGTGGCACTCTCTTCCGTTTCGGGCCAAACTATCTTGGCTATTACCAGCGAAGCAGGTGCTGCCATAATACTTGCCGCCAGTAAATATGCAGCAGGCACACCCATCGAAATATATACAGCCATAACCCCACCCGCTATGCAAGCCATGCTACCGCTCATACTTGCCAGCAACTCGCTCATAGTCATAGTCGAGATGTAGGGCTTTATCATAATCTGTGCCTCCACTTGTCCCACAAAAGTAGATGCCACATTAGATAGTGCCTCGCTGCCCGATACACGCATCAGAAAATGAACTGCCCGGGCAATGTATGAAACAACAACCTGCATTATGCCCAATTGATATGCTATACTTACTAATACAGCTACAAAAATGATAGTAGGCATAATACGGAACATGAAGAGAAAACTATAGTGGTCGCCAAAAATAGGATGCAGCAAATCGGGGCGCATTAATCCGCCAAATACAAACTCGCCACCTTTATCTGCCATTTCGAGCAGACGTTTTATTTTATCACCAATATAAGCAAATGTGTTTTGACCGATGCTTGTCTTCAAAACAAAAAGAGCAAGCGCCAACTGTAAGCCCAAGCCGCTTACTACTAATCGGTAATTAATCGCTTTCCGATTGTTGGAGAAAGCAAAGGCAATTCCAAGAATAAGTGCTATGCCAATAAGCCCTGTAAATCTTTCCATAGTGTGGGGTTGATGTATCAGACTTCTTCGGAAATTATTACTCTTTTATTTCCTCCCTCTGAATCTCCCTCCGCAGGGAGACAAATGGAATAATTTCCGAAGAAGTCTATTCAAACATAATTTTATTTGTTGGGTTGGCAAATAAAAAAGGCGGCACAAAGCCGCCTTTCAATAGGTAATTAAGTTTGCTTTTAATCTTCAAATCCTTCTGCAAAATCGGTTGGAGGAGTAGCTGCGCTTGCTGCAGCCGGACTTGTCTCATCTGACTTGCGGCTCATTTTAGCTTCAAGACTTAAAGTAGCATGAGGCACAATACGCAAACGCTCTTTTGGTATCAGCTTACCGCTAAGGCGGCAAATGCCATACGTTTTATTTTCAATTCTAACCAACGCAAGTTCCAGGTTACGGATATACTGATGCTGGCGCGAAATCTGGTTCATCAGCGTTTCCATTTCGGTGGTGTCGCTGCCTTCTTCCATGTTCCATGCCTTACTGCCTGCCTGATTATCGTTATGATTATCCAGCGACTCTTTCAGATATTTTAATTCTTCGCGGGCAGTAACTAATTTTTTATCAATCAGGTCTTTAAATTCTTTCAACTCATCATCGCTATAGCGTAAGTCCATATCTTTTGTTGCTTTATATTTTTTTAGGGGTTCTCTTTGTTTGGGTTTAGCTTCTGCTATGTACAACTGTTTCTTTACCGGCTGCGGCACATCTCTTCGTAACTGCGGCAATGCTTTCTTATTTGCTTTACCCGGTTTAGCTGGTTTTACTTTAACCGGAACAGCTGCTTTCACTTTAACGGGTGCTGCCACTTTCTTAGCTACAGGTTTTACCGGTGCCTTTACCACTACTTTTTTCTTTGCTACTGGTTTGGCAAATACCTTTTTCTTTGCTACTGGCTTGGCAACTACCTTTTTCTTTTGCACTACAGGTTTTGCCTTCGCTTTTACCAAAACTTTTTTCTTTGCTACGGGTTTAGCTTTCTTCACAGGCTTTGCTACTTTTTTAGCTTTAGCTACAACCTTTTTT
>JBKJJB010000163.1:0-9522 GCA_046598235.1 Chitinophagales bacterium | reverse complement strand
CTTTCCCGGACTTGGTAATGCATTTTGTGTTCCGGTGTACATTGCTTTTCCGGCATCTAGCATATAGTGGGTACCATTAGCATTGAAGGTTCCTATCGTTTGTGTAATTCCATTTAAATCCGATGCCTGTGCTGTAGTAGCGCCTAAGGTGCAGGTGTTGTCATATTTATTCAGGATAGTTCCTGTGGTGGCATCAACAAAATATTCCCAGCGGTTAAGAACATTTGGACGAACAGTGATGTGCCATGCTAGATTAAATCTTCCAAATCTCTCAGCATCTGGTAGAATTACCAGTTCAGTTTCATATTGTTTTAAGGTAAGCAACAATTCATCGGTAAAAGAAAATTCCTGAAACGGATTTAGTTTGCTCACATCGTTTTTGATAGTAAGCTGCGCACTGTTTGCTGATATAATAGGTGTAGTAGAAACGGTAGCAGGAGTTATTTGAGTTCTGCCCGTGAAACAAACTTTTCCTGTATTCGAAAAGTGAAGCCATGCCTGCGAACCATAAACCGAAATGCCTTTGAAGGTTTGCTGCAATTTGATATGCGTCATTCCTAATGCATCGCTTTCTTTTCGCAATATCTGAAACTCATCAGGGTTTTGAATTCCCAAAAGCGAAGCAATATTTTGTAACGTCCGATTCACTGCTTCTTTATTGTTCTCAACAGTTACGTTTCCCGAATAGGGAATATCATCTATCAAAAGCGGCATTCCTGTTTTAGGATCGCGCGAAACAGAAAACGATGAAGGAGAAGAGGAAAGATTTTTTAAAGAAAGAAAAGGCGAAGGAATAACAAAACCATTTGCCGCTCCCGATTGCGAACGTTGAACTACCGTATAATTTACCGAAGGAGAAATATTTGTTATTTGCTTCACCGGCTTACCCGGAATATTTCCGGCACTTGCCAAAACATAAAACGGAACAATGGCGGTTAAGAGAAGTAAATGTTTCTTCATAGCAGTTTATTGTTTAGGTAATAAAATAGCATTCAAATCTTTGTAGAGTTGCTCTACTTCGGCAGGTGGAGTGTATTTGCCATCGCCCCAGGTTATTTCATGTTCTTTCCCGCCTGTTTTATAAATAACGGTGTAATGCATATTACCCGGATGAACAATGTTTTCATCACTCCACTTAATTTTTGCTGCGCCCGCAAACAGCGATTTTACTTTTTTCTTATCTACACTTTGCAATTCCTTTACTACACCATCTGTAATGCCGCTTTGCGAAAACAACTGACCATTCTCCAGCAAAGTATAAGTAGTAGTTAATCCGGTAAATCCTCCACCCGAAGCAAACAGAAGAGTTTGCCCTTTCCAATCAGAGGGTTTTGCCACCTTCTTTTGGGTAGCGCAGCAACTAAATAATAAAATAATAATGAGCAGGGTGGCGTATTGTTTGTGCATTTAATTGCAAGGTAAAAAGTTGTTTTGAAATCAAACCAATTTAAATAAAAGAGATTTCCACTTACTTCGTCACATTTATTAACCGCTCAATTGTATTTTCTGTCAGGCAAGAAACAAACTTAAACCGGTATCTCGAAATCAATTATTTTAGCTTTAAGTCATTCACAAAATCAAACATCATGTCAACTGAAACCAAAACAACCGTAACAGTAGAAGCTACGATAAATGCACCTGCAGAAAAAGTATGGAAACTATGGACAACCCCTGAAGACATCTGCCAATGGAACAATGCTTCAGATGACTGGCATACTACCCGCGCTGAAAATGATTTGCGCGCATGCGGCAAATTCACTTCACGTATGGAAGCAAAGGATGGCAGTATGGGTTTCGACTTTTGGGGAATACATGATGAAGTAAAAACTACCGAAGTGATTGCCTCTACGATGGGTGATGGAAGAAAAATGAAAGTGATTTTTACTTCTCTCGGAGATTCAACCAAAGTAACTGAATTGTTTGAAGCCGAAACTCAGAACACTATCGAACTGCAACGTGGCGGATGGCAGGCAATACTAGATAGCTTTAAAAAGTACGCAGAAAGCGAATAGCTCATCTTACTAATTATGTAACCCATGAGAATCGGTAAAGCAAAAAACGTTCAGGAATATATTGCTTCTTTCCAGAAGCAACCGCAAGTGCTTTTAAAGCAAATGCACGCTGCTATTAAAAAAGCAGCCCCCGATGCAGAAGATTGCGCGAAAAGGAATAAGCAAGCCTGTTCTTCTGTCCATTCCGTATTCTAAATTTGCATCAACAACATGAAAAAAATATTCTTTTACTCAATCCTTGTATTGCTTCTTGTATCCTGCAACAATAGTCACACTGTTCAGCTAAGAGTAAAAAACGAAAGCACCTATACTTACGATAGCGTATTAGTTAACACTTCAGGTGGTGAGAACAAATACGGCAGCATTGCACCCGGTACCGCTTCGGATTATAAGGTATTTGATTTCGCTTATAGCTATGCGTTTATTAAGATTCAAATCAACAGAGAGGATTTTACATTGCAGCCAATTGACTATGTAGGCGAACGAAAACTAAAAAGCGGCAAGTATACTTACGAGGTTTCTGTTTCTGATACTTCTACTCATCAGTTACTGCTGAATTTGATAGAAGACTAATTCTCTTGTGGTATTATTTCAACCAACATTTCATTGCCGGCTTTGTCGTAGTAGGTGCAGGTCATTTTATTCATGTCAACAACCCATTTCTCCACACCGGATTTTGCACTGTCGCTGCAAAAAGTTGGATAATCTGTTTTGCCTTGCTGATGTGCCTTTAGGTCAAGTTTAAATTGAACTGCATTGCTTGGTGCTGTAATACTAAGTTGGTTGTATTTAGGAGCAGAAGATGTTTTGTAGTTCTCCTTTCCATAGTAGTCAGTATGTCCATCCTCCACAAACGTTTCATAGAATGTTACTCCCAATTTGATAAGGTCCTGAACATAGTTTGAGAAATCGGCACCTGATTTCACCCTAGAATGTGCCGCTTTAATTTGCTCTACAGTAAACAATGGTTTCATTTTTATTGTTGCATCTAAATGATAATAATATCTAATTCTTATTTACTCTACAATTATTTCATCGGCAAACAACCAACCTGTTTTACCTTTAGCGTAATGCCATTCGGGTAACACGCTTGTATTCCTTGCAACAATTTTAATATATCTGCTTGCAACCTTACTTAATGAAATTATATAATCATTAGTGGAGCGTTTCGCGGTATTCGGCTCAATAGTGTTTACTTCAGTTTTAATTAGTGTGTAGTTGCTACCATCTTTTGAAGTGCTTACTTCAATTTGCTGAGGATACAAAATTCCATAACGCATCAGTTGTGCGAAGCCCATCGTAATTTTGTTGAGAGAAGTTATTTTCCCTAAATCAAGTTCAATATCTATATCGTTACCGAAATAACCCTGCCATCTTCCATCGCTAAAATTATTTATGCTTCCTCTTCTACCATCTAACAATGCCAATTCGCCACGCGCTGCATATAAAGGATTATCGGTATTCCAATTACTGTTTACCTTATTAAGTTGACCAATACCTTTATGAAAAATAAAACTATCGCTGGTAACATCCCCCTTCGACAGGCTGACATTATCATTCTCAATCACTCTCGCTTGAATATAAATGCCACTATCAGTATAAATCGGCTGAGTATATTTTGTTGAATTCAGATTTGGTTCAGTTCCGTTGGCAGTATAATAAACCGGAAGATTACCAAAGGCAGAGTGTAATCGTATTTCACGTTTACCATTTATCAGTATATCAGATGCATGGATAATGCAAACCCCTTTCAGTTTATTCAGATTATCACCAAACAAATCGTAGTATGAGTAAACTGTGTCGAGCCACCAGTTTCTGTTTTCCTGTTTCCATAATTCTCCATAAGCAGTTTTCAATGATGTAATGGTATCGGATAAAGCAGCAAAATCATGCTGAAAATAGCTGATGTCTCTTACAGTATCGTGCTTGATGTAATTCTTAAGCTTAACTCCGAGTAGATTTTTATTGGCTACTAATCTTGCCTGACGCAATGCAAATTGCAGCGAAACGAGTTCTTGCTTTCCATTTGCGAGAGAAGATTCCATCCTATTGGCTTCAGCCAATAAGGTGTCAATAGTTTTAATAAGGTTTAAATTATCGCGCTCATAGTTTTCAGGAATGATGTTGTAGTCAGGTAACAATGGATTCCAGATACTTGCATTAGAAAGGGAGTTTTTCACAGCACCATATTTCAAATCCGAGGTGCGTTTTAAAAGCGAAGCAATGTCTTTATCTGTTTCAAAATACACTTTGTTATACGAGCGATTGAAAGCTGCTACTCTGTTTTTTCTTATCACTTCACTTTCACTCACAGTAGCACTCACGGGTGCATTCCATCCGCAATCAGCACCCCAAACTAAACTGTACCAGTTGTTATTAAACAGATTTTGTCCATCATCATCCCATGTAGTATTTATAAAACCCATGCACTTATTCTTATAACCATCGCGGAGGTAGTTGTAAATATTTATGCTTGATCTTTCCATGTCAGGATAAATACGGCTCCAACAATTAACTCCCGGAGCTACAACAAATTCAAATCCTGATTTTACAAACGGAAGTATCTCTTCGTCCATACTTTCCATTTCAGCATACCCCCACGAAACTATAATCATATCCTTAGGAAGGCGGTCAATAATTTTTGGATGCTTCACCGCAATATCTCCCCACATCATAATTCTTTTGTTATAAGGTTTCAGCAACGAGTTAATACGATTGATATGGTACGCGTAAACGCCTTCAATGCCAATAGAGTCAATCATGCTTTTAGAAGGCCCATTGCCAAGACTTACTTCATCGCAGTTGATGTGAAAGTATTTGCTGCTATAAGCAGGAACTACTTCATTATATACTTCCTTGAGGAATTTATACGACTCTTCTTTTGCAGGCGAAAGAGTTTCTTCATTTTCTCCAAGATTTTCGTATCCCGGTACTTTGAGAATATTTTTGAAATGCCCGAACGATTGAAAGTTGCCGATAATATCTACATGATAATTTTTCGCAAAGGCAGAGAGTTTTTTTACTTCTTCTTCCGTAATTCCATCAGCAGGAGCTATACTTGGATGCTTTTTCAGCTTGAACACATGCTCGGTATAAAGCGTAAATGTATTTAGCTTGAATGATGCCATTCTTCTTATTTCTTCTTTCAGAAAATCCATCGTTGGTATTGGTCCTCGGCTGATGTCATCCTGCCATCCGCGCATTTCCATATCCGGTTTATCATAAATCACCATGCACGGAATTTTATTTCCATTAGAGTTGGCATTTATTAATTGAATAAGTGTTTGCACTGCGTAGAAAATTCCAGCGTCTTCGTTCGCAATAATTAATATGCTTTCGGGTGAAATAGAAATGATATAACCTTCGGTACCTAATGTAAAAGGAGGAGCCAGTTTTTCGTCATTTATAATCTTATCAAAATCCGTACTGTCGGCTTTTATCAATCTTATTTTATTTACCGAAGATGCGGGGTTGGTTTTAAACTTTGTTGTAATAACATCTTCCAGTTGCTGTATATAAAATTGGTTGGTGTTAGTGTTTTCCGAATAAGGATTGCTGAAATCATATTTGCCGTTTCTGATTTCAATCTTCTTCGGTTGGGGAATCAGAAAGAATAACGAATCGGAATTAGCCGATTGAATATTGAAGGAAGCTATGAGCAAAATAAAAGCTAGATGGAATATCCTCATGTCTGTAAATGTAGTTTATTCGGAACCGCAGTAAGAAGAATAACATGAGTGAGAATAAACCTCACTCATACTCAACCACTATTCCTTCACGAACTTTCGCACCGCACTACCTTTATCGTTTTGCAGCACTGCAAAATAAACTCCGCTCGGTATTTTATTGGTAAGCACTTCGGTATGGGTTTTTGAAGTTATTGTTTTGTTTAACACTTCCCGCCCTTGCACATCCATCAAACGCAAAGTAAAACTGCCGTCAAAACAACTGCCTGTGATAATTGAGATAGAAGATTTTACAGGCACAGGATATAACTGAACATCGCAGTCAAGTGTATTTTTAGGAACAGAAAGCGGAGTAAGATCAACATCGGAATACGAACTATGCTGAATACCCGCCAGCGTAGCAATGGTAGCTACTGTAGCTTTTACAGTGTTCGACATAAATGTAAAATTAAGACTACCCAGCGTATCGTAAGGTGTATGATAATAATGATTTCTGAAGTTAGCACCATCGGTCAAAAGCAAAGCTGGAATATCTAAATCCCAAAACCAAGCATGGTCACTACGTCTGAAATCAGGAGCAATTACACCATTCACCAACAAAGTAAGCGAAACTTTTTTTAGTGCAGGAACATATAGACTTGACAACGAATCGAAGGCATGATTAAATTCTGCTGATTCTTCATCCCCCACATTGCATAAAAAATTGCCTCTGAAACTGTCAGCCGCTACCGCATTATATTCTGCGGGAAACAACACATTAAATCCGGTAGGTACTTGTTGTGTGTTTGGTTCATCAGTATAGTACCCTATCATCTCAAAGTTCGCTACACCTTCTAATGTTTCCCATGCGGGAAGTTCAGTTCTTGTATAACGATAACTGCCCTCTGTTCCGGCAATGCCCACAGATTCTTCAAAATCAAAACCAATAAAACGAATACTCTTTGCAAAGTTGTAAGGAGCCAACACACGCAACGCTTCCAACACACCTACTACTCCCGAACCATTATCATCTGCCCCCGGTGCATCATCAACCGAATCAAAGTGTGCATCAATAATGTATGCTTTCTCTTCATTGCCCAACCCTGCTTTGCGACCAATCACATTCTGCCCCAGATAACCAGCTTTGGTAAAATCCTGTCTTCTTGTATTCAACCCCGCTTGTACAAAGCGCGCTTCAATAGTATCTTTTACTTCTTCAAGGTGAACGGGATTAGCTGTATAATGGCGGATGCCTTGCACGTATTGCAAATCGCTGAGTAACCGATTGCTGTCTACAGCATCTACTATTTCCTGTATACCGGGTAGTTGTCTGTCATCTGCCACTAAGCGTAGCGAATAAGCATAAACATTACTAACTGTATCAAAATGCCAGGTTATTTGTTTGCCATTGCCGGGTGCTACCGAAGTTCCTACATCGCCCGTTATAGTTCCTGCTCTTGAAATATAAGTCTGTCCTCCGTTATCCGAAATCAACAATTTCACTTCGCAGATATTACTCTCGGCATCGCTAAGATTGTAAGTAACATTTACCTGCCCGCCATTTGCACTGGCGTTCAAATTGGTAATCACCGGGACTTGATTTTGCGCTTGTGCTAAACTACTAATGCCGCAAATAAATAAGAGGGTAAATAGTCTCATGCGTTTTGTTTTGTGTAAAGGAATAAAAAAATGATGGATAGTTTAATTTGTATTTTGCATGTGTTGATACAAGTCATGTCTTCACAATTTATTCTAACTACTTCGTTCAATTTGTAATGAACGATTACTTTTGGCAAAATACATTTTCAAATTATGAAGAAGGCATTAATAGGAATCGTAATTTTCATTTTGCTGTTAGTGGCAGCAGTTGTTGCCATTCCGTTTTTATTTAAAGACAAGATAAACGCGAAACTGAAAGAGGAAATTAATAATCAACTGAATGCAAAAGTGGATTATGGCGATTTCAGTTTATCGCTCATCCGCAGCTTTCCCAATTTCAGTTTCTCTATTGATGATGTATCGGTGGTGGGAATAGACTCCTTTAAAGGTGATACGCTTGCGTATATCAAGAACTTCAATTTCACAGTGGATTTGATGACCGTTCTTAAAGGAGAGAAATATAAATTACTTGCGCTTAACCTTACCGAACCTACGGTAAATGCCATTGTAAACTTCGATGGTAAAGCCAACTGGGATATTATGAAACCATCGAAAGAGCCGGGTAAACCTGTCGAATCCACAGCCTTTTCAATGGAGATAAAGAAGTATAAAATAGAAAAAGGTGAAATTATTTATGATGATAAAAAAGGAAACACCTTTGCGCAGATTCATGATTTAAACTTTGAAGGGAGCGGTGACGTTAGCAGCGATTTATACGACTTTATTACTAAAACAAGCATAGCGGAACTTACTTACAAGGCTGGCGCAGTGACCTATCTCAGCAAGGCTAAGCTCGATGCTGACATGAGTATTTCAATAGATAATATCAATAGCAAATATACTTTCAAAGAAAATTCTGCGAGTTTAAATGACCTCAGTTTACAGTTCGATGGATTTGTACAGAACAAGAAAGAAGAAATGAACCTTGATGTAAAATTTAAATCGAAAAAGACAGAGTTCAAAAGTATTCTATCGCTTATTCCTGCTGTTTACAAAAAAGATTTTGATAAGGTAAAAACAAGCGGCTCGCTAACACTCGAAGGAAATGTGAAAGGCGTTTATAAGAGAGAAAATTATCCGTCCTTCTATCTCAACCTGAAAGTAAACAACGGTATGTTTCAGTATCCTTCCTTACCGGTAGCGGTTAAAAATATTTTCATTGCATCAAACATTGCAAAGCCGCAAGGTAAGTTGGATTTAACGGTGATAGATATTACTAAACTTCATCTTGAAGCAGGTACCGACCCTATAGATGCAAGAATTAGTATAAAGACTCCGATAAGCGACCCGAATGTTACTGCAAACATTGTAGGCAAGTTAAACCTTGCAAACGTTCCTAAATTTTATCCTATGGAAGGATTAAAAACTCTTACAGGGATTTTGAATATGAATTTGGACTTTAAAGGAAGGCAGAGCGATGTAAACAACAAGAACTATGCTGCTATTAAAGCAGCAGGCAATGCAAAAATTACCAATCTTGTTTACGATAGTAAAGAAATTCCAATGCCCGTTCGCGTGTCAGATATGCAAATGACTTTCAATCCTCAAAATGTCACCCTCAATAGTTTTTCATCTTCTATTGGTAAAAGTGATTTTAATGCAACCGGCACGCTTGATAATTTCATGGCGTATGCTTTTGGCAAAGGCGATTTAACCGGGTCACTTAATCTTCGCTCCGCTCAATTTGATGCCAATGAATGGCTGCAAAAAGACAAACCTGCTTCTACTGCAAAGACTGTTGACACTTCAAAAACCGAATACTTTAAAGTTCCTGCACATATTGATTTTACCGCCAACTCGCAAATTGGAAAGTTGTTATACGAGAAAATAGTTTTGGAGAATGTAAAAGGACAGATTGTAGTAAAAGATGAAGCCATCAATCTTAATAACCTGTTTGCAAATGTATTTGGCGGCACTGCAAACATCTCTGCCAAATACAACACAAAAGCACTTAATCATCCCGATGTAACTTTCACTTACGATATCAAAAACTTCGATATTCAGAAAACATATAAGGGTGTAGAAATGTCGGAGAAGATGGCACCTGTTATCAAATACATTCAAGGAAATTTTTCTTCAGATTTAAAAGGAGAAGGAAAACTAAACCCCGATATGAGTGTTGATTACAAATCGTTAGTAGGTGATGGTAAAGTTGAAATTCCTTATGCTAAGATTGTCGGCTTGCC
>JBKJJB010000150.1:0-5027 GCA_046598235.1 Chitinophagales bacterium | reverse complement strand
CCTATTGATGACAAGCAAAATCTTCAAGGGCTGATTACACTTGGCGGTCCCGGTGAACTGCGGTTTCTAATTGAGGAAAATACTATTCGTGTGTATCCCGGCACTTGGCATGTAGGTACCTACGATTTGTTTGTATCGGCAGGAATAAAAAATGTATTGGGCAAAACATTGAAGGAAGATGTTAAGCAGGATATAGTTTTTGAAGAAATAAAACCATCTGTTCGTATCACAGGCAAAGGAGTTATTCTGCCAAGTTCAAATGGTTTGGTATTGCCGTTTGAAGCAGTGAGTTTAAATGCGGTGGATGTGAAGGTGGTTAAGATTTTCGAAAATAATGTTCACCAGTTTTTACAGGTAAATAACTTGGGTGGAGATCAAGAATTAAGCCGCGTGGGAAGAGTGGTGGCACAAAAAAAGGTTCTGCTTTCTTCCATCGGGCGCACCGATATTTCAAAATGGAATCAATATACACTCGACCTAAGCGAGTTGATGAAAGTTGATCAGGGAGCGATTTACAGAGTGACTATCGGCTTTAAGAAAAAGTATGCAGTGTATAAATGCTCGGGAACAGATACTACTGCTTCGAATGAACAAGCGGATGATGAAAGCAGTTGGGATGAAGCAGATGAAAATGAATCAAGTTCATGGGATTATGTAGAAGATTATTATTACGATGATGACTACCGCTGGAACGAGAGAGATAACCCGTGCAAGAGTTCGTATTACAATTCATCGCGTTGGGTTTCAAGAAATATTCTTGCCTCCGACCTTGGGCTGATTGCTAAGAAAGGAATTGAAGGCTCTATGTTTTTTGCTGTTACGGATTTGAAGACTACGCAACCACAAATGGGAGTGATACTCGAAGTTTATAATCTGCAACATCAGATTATTGAGCGCACACAAACAAACAGCGAAGGAATTGCAGAAGTAAAATTTGATAAGAAGCCATATTTATTAGTAGCAAAGAAAGGCGCGCAAAGAGGTTATCTGAAATTAGATGAAGGTTCTTCATTGTCGCTAAGTACATTCGATGTATCGGGGGAGAAAGTACAGAAAGGACTTAAAGGATTTATTTACGGTGAGCGTGGAGTTTGGCGTCCTGGCGATTCGTTGTTCCTCACATTTATTTTAGAAGATAAACAGAAAACACTTCCTGCGTCTTACCCTGTGGTATTTGAATTGTATAACCCGCGAAGCCAACTCACTAAGAAGTTGATTAAGATAGAAGCCACCAATGGTTTTTATTCTTTCATTACTAAAACTGATGACGAAGCTCCAACAGGAAACTGGGAAGCAAGAGTGAAAGTGGGCAATGCTACATTCAGTAAATCGCTTCGCATAGAAACAGTAATGCCTAATCGGTTGAAGATAAAATTCGATTTCGCAGGTAAGTATCTTTCAAAAGATAAGAATGAGTCGGCTCAAATGGAAGTTCGTTGGTTAACGGGAGCAGTTGCGAGAAATCTAAAAACCACAGTAGATGTAAGTTTGGTTGCATCAAAAACTACTTTCTCTAAATACAGCGAATACGTTTTCGATGACCCTACACGAAAATTCTATTCTGATAAACAGGTTCTGTTTGAAAAAGAAATTGATGCTAATGGGAAAGCAACTGTCACTGCCGATATTAAAGTGGAAGATGCTGCTCCCGGAATGTTGCAGGCAAATTTTGTAACCAAAGCATTTGAACCCGGTGGCAATTTCAGCATTGACCGTTTCTCTATTCCTTATCATCCGTATGATGTTTACACTGGCATTCGTTTGGCTAAAGGTGACAAGGCAAGAGGAATGTTGCTTACTGATACTAATCACAATGTTCAAATAGTTTCTGTTGATAGAAACGGTGCGCCTGCAACTTCAACTCGCAAGATTGAAATTGAATTTTATAAAGTAGAATGGAAATGGTGGTGGGATAAATCAGAAGAAAATCTGACCAACTACAACAGCACAGGTTATAATCAATTTTTGCAACGCGATACTATTACTACCACCAATGGCGAAGGTAAATGGACCATGCGTTTGAACTATCCTAACTGGGGGAGATATTTATTGAAGGCGAGAGATTTGTCTTCGGGTCACAGCACAGGAAAAGTGTTTTATATGGATTGGCCCGGCTGGGCAGGACGCGCTCAGAAAGATATGGGCAGCAGTGCTACTATGCTTTCATTTACTTCAGATAAAGAAAAATATGTGGTGGGGGAACAAGCGGTGCTTACTATTCCTATGGGTAAAAATGGAAGGGCGCTGATTAGTGTTGAATCAGGAACAAAGGTTTTGAAAACATATTGGCTGAAAGGGAAAGATGGAGAAAACCTTTTCCGCATTCCTGTTACTCCTGATATGGCTCCTAATGTATATGTGAATGTAACACTGCTACAACCACATTCACAAACGGTGAATGATTTACCAATACGCATGTATGGCATCATTCCTATTCAGGTAGAAAACCCGAATACACATTTGAAACCATTGATAAAGATGAGCGATGTGTTGCGTCCGTTAGAGCAGGTGAACATAACCGTGAATGAAGAGAAAGGAAGAGCAATGACATACACCATTGCTGTTGTGGATGAAGGATTGCTTGACCTCACAAGATTTCAAACTCCCGACCCATGGAATGCTTTCTATGCGCGCGAAGCACACGGAGTAAAAACGTGGGACATGTTTGATGATGTGATTGGTGCATGGGGTGCGCGGTTAGAGCGCATACTCGCTGTTGGTGGTGATGAAGGACTGAACAAACCAAAGGAAGGTAAAAAAGCAAATCGTTTTAAACCCGTTGTAAAATTCATGGGACCTTTCCATTTAGAAAGAGGTGAAACAAAGACACATAAGTTTATGATGCCGCAGTATGTGGGTGCGGTGCGAACAATGGTTGTAGCAGGAGAAGATGCCGCTTACGGCTTTGCCGAAAAATCTACTCCTGTAAGAAAGCCGCTGATGGTGCTTGCTACTCTTCCACGTGTACTATCTCCGGGGGAGAGTGTTGATCTGCCTGTAACATTATTTGCTATGGAGAATAATGTGAAGGATGTAAAGGTGGAGATTACAGCAAATAATCTTTTCACCGTTGAAGGAGGAAATACTAAATCAATTACCTTCTCTCAAACCGGTGATGAAGTATTAAATTTTAAATTGAAAGTGAAAGATGCAATAGGAATTGCGCGAGTAAAAATTGTGGCAACTAGCGGAAAAGAAAGAGCAGAAACTTCTGTTGAACTGAATGTGAGAAATCCGAACCCGCGTGTGGTGGAAGTAATAGATACCGTTCTTGAAGCAGGACAATGCTGGAAACCGAATTACAAAACTGTTGGTATTGCAGGCACGAATAAAATTTCTCTTGAAATGTCAACTATTCCATCACTTAACTTAGGGCAGCGTTTGCAGTATCTAATTCACTATCCGTATGGTTGTGTAGAACAAACTACTTCTTCTGTTTTCCCGCAATTGTATTTAAGCGATTTGATGGATTTGCCTCCTGCTAAAAAAACCGAAATAGAAAAACACATCAGAGCAGGCATTGAGCGATTGAAATTATTTCAGCTTTCATCAGGAGCAATGACTTATTGGCCCGGTGAAAATGAAGTAAACGAATGGGCAACGAACTATGCCGGTCACTTTATGATTGAAGCTGAGTTGAAAGGATATTCGCTTCCGCAGGGATTTATTGACAACTGGAAAAAGTATCAACGCAACAAAGCAAGCACCTGGTTTTTTGAAAGTGACGGCTCGGCTGTTACGCAAGCGTATCGTCTTTATACTTTGGCGCTAGCTAAATCACCAGAGTTAGGCAGCATGAACCGAATGAAGGAAAATAAAAATCTTCCTCCGCTTGCTTTGTGGAGTTTAGCTTCTGCTTATCAGTTAGCCGGACAATCTGAAGTAGCAAATCAACTCACTGCCAATCTTCCTCTTACTATAAAAGATTACAGAGAGCTTTCAGGAACGTATGGTTCCGATGAAAGAGATGAAGCCATTGTTCTCGAAGCATTGAGTTTAATGGGTAAGCGCGATAAAGCAACTTACTTAGTGAAAGAAATATCTGCTGCCCTTTGTAGTAATCAATGGATGAGTACACAAACAACAGCTTACTCTCTTTTAGCAATTTCAAAGTATGCGGGTAAGTCAGGAGCGAAACAGGAAATGAATTTTGCTTATCAGTTCAATACAACACAAGCGCAAACTGTAATTACACCATCGCTGATAAAACAGGTGGAGATGAAAATTAAAGGAACTGAAACAGGAACAGCTTCGATAACTAATAACGGTAAGGGTATTTTGTATGCGCGAATCATCTCAGAAGGTATTCCCAAAATTGGCGATGTTACTTCATCGCATAGCGAACTTGATTTGAAAGTGGAATACAAAGATATGGATGATAAGGAAATTGATCCGTCACATCTTGAACAGGGAACAGATTTTTATGTGCAGGTGAGTGTAACTAATCCCGGCAATAGAGGTGATTATGCTGAGATGGCGCTGACACAAATCTTCCCTTCGGGTTGGGAAATTCTCAATACAAGATTGGATGGAGAAGTAAATGTTGCAGGTATTTCTGTTCCGCGTTATCAGGATGTTCGCGATGACAGAGTAAATACTTTCTTCAATTTAAAAGTGAAGGAAACGAAAACATTCCGCATATATCTTAATTCGAGTTACCGTGGAGATTTCTATTTACCGACTGTTTATTCCGAGGCAATGTATGATGCTTCCATCAATGCGCGACAAGCAGGTAAATGGATTAAAGTTGGAAGCGGCACTCAGGAAAAGAAGGCAGTAACATCAAGCAAGTAATGTGTTGCCGACAAAACTTTTCAGACGCTCACACTTGTTGTGGCTGTCGCTGCTGATTATTTTTTCTTTGCTGTTTTGGTTCAGTCTGCCGAATCCGCTTTTTAATGTAAGCACTTCAACGGTGTTGCAAGACAAAAACGGGCAACTGCTCGGTGCATTGGTTGCAGAGGATGGTCAATGGCGGTTTCCTTACAATCAGAATGTATCGGATAAATTTGAGCAAGCGATTGTGT
>JBKJJB010000097.1:0-7108 GCA_046598235.1 Chitinophagales bacterium | reverse complement strand
TTTGTTTAAGCTCATATAGAACATGGGGTCGGTGAAAAAGATGAAATGTTTTTTGGCGATCACCTCCACCCCTGCCGAAGCATAGAATGAAGCGTAGTAACGGCTAATGCCGCCCATACCGAAATATTCTCCTGTTGCATTGGTGGCGGAAGAGCCATCGGCCATAGTGTTTACGCTTTTGTTTTCGATACCCGAAAACGAATTGTTGTTAACCGAAACAAACGTATTGTCCATAGTTACCATGTTATTGGGTATAGTTTGCGGTGTTTCTTTTTCAACGGTAAATACTTCTTTCAGTTTAATATGATTAATAACACCCGCTGCAATTGAGAAGCGGAAATATTTTTTTACCACAGGATATATCTTTATGCCAATGGGAATTTGCAACTCGCTGATAGCAGATGAATACCCTTTCGTTCTTGTTGCAGAATCAACAGGCGCAGAAGGTTGGTATATCTTAAATCCCGTTTGCGAATACAAAATAGAATTGGTAACAGCGATGCGTTTAAGAAAAAGAAAATCGTGGGTAAAGCCAACTGCATAGGATGGCTTATTATAAAACAATGCCGGGCGATTTCTTTCGTTGAGTGAATTTGTTTGACTGCCAACGGTAGCGCCCGAAACATTAGCTAAAACTCCTAAAGAGTAATTGAAAATCTTTTTCTTTTTCTTGGGCAGTGTTTCATCTTTAGTCTTATTGAAAGAGGATTCTTCGGAAATTGGTTCTAACAAACCGGCTCTTCTATCCATTTCTATTCTCTGCTGCAATAAACTTTTTGATGAAACTGCGGAAGCAAATGTTTCCGTTTCCTCACGAGGAACATTCTTTTCAAACTCTTGTATAGTAGTATTTACTCCACCCTGCTTTGCTTTTTGCAACAGACTGTTCTTTCTTTTTTGCTTTTGAGTTTCATTGGATGACACGATGAAAGAAGGTTCATCTGAAAAAGAATCCTCCATTTTATTAGATGAAGTTTGCTTCTCAGATTGATTGCTCTCTAAAGAATTACCGGACGGTGATTGATTGTAGTTTGCAACAGTTCTTTTCTTCCTTCTTACATTCTTGGTTTCATTTGCGGTTGCCTTACCCGTATGTAGTGTTTCTGTTGATTCTGCGCTCTTGGTATTTACTGCTTCCTCTTTTGTGTTTCCATTTTCTGCCAACCCTGCCGCGCCCTGTGCGGCTTTTTCATTTAATGGATTGGTATTGCCCGCCTTGCTATTTCCACCTTCTGACCTTTCATCTCCAATTTTGGATGTACTTTGTTCAACTACCGGGGCGCCTTTGTCTCTCTCTTCTGTATTTAACTTACCACTTGCCACTTGCCACTTACTGCTATTTACTCCCAACTCATAACCCAATAAACCTACCAACAAAAGAGAGGCTGCAATACCACTGCTCCACAGCAAGAAAAATCCTCTGCGCTTTTTCTTTTTGTCGAGCATAGCCTCCATATTCTCCCACGCCTGCGGGTCGAACGGAGGTTCAACACCCTTGAGCTTATCGCGCAATTGTTTATCAGAATTACTTTCCATACATCTTTACATTTACCTTATTCACTTTAGTTATTTTCTCCTGCAGCTTTGCTCTTGCCTTTGCCAGATTCGACTTTGAAGTTCCTTCGCTTATGCCGAGCAATTCTCCAATTTCATTATGATTATATCCATCTACTACATACAAGTTAAACACCGTTCTGTAAGCGGGTGAAAGCTGATTGACCATTTCAAGAATTTGTTCAGCGCCTAAGTCCGAAATCACATCCGCGGTATCTTCTACATAAACTGTCTTTTCAATTTCCGCATGTTGATGTCGTATTTCTGCGCGCAGGTAATCAATAGCGGTATTCACAATGATGCGATAAATCCACGATTCAAGATTTCCGCCTTTGTCTGCAAACTTCTTTATCGAGTCAAACACTTTAAAAAAACCCATGTTCAGCATCTCTGCTGCCTGCTCGCGGTGCGATGCATAACGCATGCACACTCCCATCATCTTGCCATAGTAGCGTTCATACAGACGCTTTTGAGCAAGCCGTTCGTTTTTTACACAGCCGTTGATGAGTTCCTGTTCGGTCACACTGAATATAATTCGCATCGAAGTTACGAGTAGATTTCATTTTTGAAATTTCCCCTGTACGCTCATCACTTCTCTACAGCAATCCTACTCAGCAATGAAATATTCTGCACGTTGGTATAATCGTATTGATATAAACCATCCTCTCCAATCATCAGCAATTTGTTTGCATAAGGAATTACATCCGTTGCCTGAATGTTAGAAAAAGTAACTGTAGGCGTTGAAGAAATGCTCGTAGGGTTTGTAGCGTCAAAAACTTTTAATCCTGCACTTCCATCGCAGATAAAAAGAGTAGCACCGTCCTTACCCAAACCATGCGGATTAGTCATTTGCACGGTATGTTTTAAGGTAGGGTTAGTGAGATTCTGAATGTTTACCACTTCTAATTGATTGAAAGTCGTATTGCAAGGCGTGCCACTGCGCAACGTGATGTAAGCATAATTATCGTCTACAACTACTGGATCGCAAGCCGTTCCGTGAATGTAAGTTGATACATATGAAGGGCTAGTAGGATTGCTTATGTTGTAGATAAACATACCATTGGTAGATCCAATAAATAAATGGTTGTTATAAGGGAAGATGGTTTCAATATTTTGACCGATGTAAGAAGTGCCTAGCGAGGAAAGCCCTCCTCCAATACTGAACAAACGCAGTGAAGACTGATCCACCACATATAAAGTATTGTTGGCTATTGTAAACCTTGCCATAGAACCTCCAAGGCCGGGCGCGCTTACACTTGATTTTACAAAAGCACCTGAACTGTTCATGGTCATTACATCGCCTTCCATCCAGGGGCCTCCTCCCCAGAAGCCGCCTCCACCATTGCAGTCGGTGCTCATTTCTTCTGTTACCACTTTCTCTAACCACTCCGTTACTACACCTTTGGTAGCATCGGCATAGAAGCCATTGGTATAAACTCTATCGGGCAAAGCATTTTCTACCCGTTTAGTAACTGTAACACTTAACGGGTTAGAAATATCGAGAGACATTAAATCAATATAGCTATCGGCATATAGTGTATTGCCTATAGCTGCTATGTCCATGTTGCCCGGAATTTTGATGAAAGAAATATTTTGTGGCGAAGAAGGATTGGTGTTATCAATGATGTGAATTCCTTTGTCCACTTCATTTACAAATATGTAATTGCCTTTCAGGTAAATCTTACCGGGTTTCTTTAAGGCCTGAGCAGGTTCTGATTTTACTGAGCTGCGCAGATCTTCGTAGCTCATGTAAACAGGTTCATACTTTTTGTAAGTGACTGTTTGTTCGCATTTATCCTTTTTGCAGGAAGATAATAGGAAGATGCTTAGAACTAAGAGCGAAGAGAGAGAAATTGGTTTCATAGTGTTATGTTTTGTTTTGGTAATAAGGCAACGGTTTTCTCAAATGAAACGTTTTAAGCTCATATACCGTTGCCTAACCCGAAAAATATTTTTTATGAAAATAGTTTCTCTCCTTATAACGATGCTTGTTTTTTCTTTTGCCTTTGCACAGACTACCGTAGAAGATGTGGTTTACCTGAATAACGGCAGTGTGATTCGCGGCAGCATTTCAGAGCAAAAAAATGAAACTGTGAAAATTGAACTGCTTGGCGGGAGCATTTTTGTTTTTCAGCAAAACGAAATTGACAGCATTAAAAAGGAGAATGTGCTGAAAAGAAATATTAAAGCCATCAGCAAAAATTATTTCAGAAAAGACCGCGGCTATCGCAATATGACCGAGTTCGGAATTATTTACGGAACTAATCTGAAGCGCGAGAATAATCCCTACTATTATTACAACAATAACCCCGATGATTTCGGAGTTTCGTTGCACACCGTAAACGGCTATCAGGTTTGGTCTTATTTATATGCCGGTGCGGGAGTTGGCATCGAAAGGTTTATCAACTACAAACAAACTTTTTCTCCCTTTTATCTTCGCGTTGCCTCTGAATTTTTAAAGAAGCGTGTTACTCCCTATGTTTTTTGTGATGTAGGATACTCTGTGATGTGGAAACAAAAAAGCGATGAATATATCAGTTACCAAAACAAGGGCGGTTTGTACCTGATGGCGGGCGGGGGAATAAGAATTTACACGCAAAGCCGCGCTTCGGTTGTATTAAGTGTTGCTTACAAACGCAACAACAGCGAAACAAAATGGTGGTACACTGAATGGGACGAAGGAAGTTACTATACCATTAAGCGTACCTATCAGCGATTAGTGCTGAATGTGGGCGTTACTTTCTGATGGAATATTGGAATAGTGAATGGTTGGATTGGAAGTCTCCCCACGATTTGTTCTCATCCATTATTCCATCATTCCGGCATTCCATTGTATTTTGGCGGGATGAAAAAAGAAAAGAAACCATATCACTCCATTCGCAAGCCAAATATTATTGGCGGAAAAGGCGCGTTTCAAAAATTTCTTGCTGATAATTTAGTTTATCCCAAGGAAGCCCTTGAAAACAAAATAGCAGGTGTTGCGCGTGTAAAATGCGAAATAAGCGATAAGGGAAGTGTATTAAAAGCAGAATCTATTCACAAGCTCGGTTTTGGTTTAGATAAAGAAGCCGAACGTTTATGTATGCTCCTTAAATTTGAAAACACGGTGGAACGCGGTTTAAAAATAAAACACACGCACAACATTAGGGTTCCCTTTGTTCTTCCGAAGCAAGTAATTCAACCAACACTTCAAATAAATTATCAACCAACGGCACCGAAAAAAGAAGAAGAAAAAAAATCTTACTCTTATACCATCAAGTTTTAAAATTCAATGCCCTTAGTTCTTCCTGTAAATAATATTCATCCGAAGTTTGGCGATAACTGTTTTCTTGCCGATAACTGCACCGTAACCGGTGATGTGGTGATGGGCGATGATTGCAGTGTTTGGTTTACCGCTGTTGTTCGTGGCGATGTGCATTATATCCGTATTGGAAACAAAGTGAATATTCAAGACGGAGCAATTATTCACTGCACGTATCAAAAAGCACCAACCACTATCGGCAATAATGTTTCTATCGGTCATCGCGCTATTATTCATGGCTGCTCCGTGCATGATAATGTGCTGATTGGCATGGGCGCAATAGTTATGGATCATGCAGTGATAGGAGAAAATTCAATTATTGCAGCGGGAGCAATTGTTTTAGAAAATACAATTGTAGAGCCGGGGAGTATTTATGCGGGTGTACCTGCCAAAAGAGTAAAAGATGTTGACAAGGAAAAATTTAAACAATTGATTGAACGCATTAGTAATAATTATGTGATGTACTCGAAGTGGTATAAAAAGAAATAAAATCAAAGTCCAAAGAAAAAACTCAAAGTATTCTTCTTTGATTTTTGCTCTTTGTTCTTTTAACTTAATTCGGTATGGAAGATTTGAATAAAGAAGAACTGGTAGTTTTAGTAGATGAAAAAAATAAAGTGCTTGATTACATGGGCAAACTGGAGGCACATCAAAAAGGATTGCTTCACCGCGCTATTAGTGTAATTATATTTAACAGCAAAGGTGAAATGCTTATTCAGCAACGCGCACTTACTAAATATCATTGGGCTGGAATATGGAGCAACACTTGTTGCAGCCACCCTCGAAAAGATGAAACTTTTCAAGCAGCAGCAGAAAGAAGATTATTTGAAGAGCTTGGAATTAAAACTCCGCTGAAAGAAGAATTCCATTTTATCTACAAAGCTTATGATGAGCCCAGCGGACTTACAGAATGGGAATATGACACCGTGTTTAAAGGAGTGTGCGATGATTCGTTTGAATTCAACAAAGAGGAAGTAGCCGCGATTCGTTGGCTAACAAATGAAGAACTATTGAATGATATTGAAAAGAATCCTGAGCAGTATTCGTTTTGGTTTAAAATTATTTTGGATGAATTGAGAAAGCGCGGAAGTATTTAGCAATTAAGAACATTACCTATATGCACTTAGTATCAGACCAAATAGAAAATTATATTGAACAATTCTCCTCGCAGGAAGATGAAGTGCTTCGTGAATTATCGCGCGAAACGCATTTGAAAATTCAAATGCCGCAAATGGTTTCGGGAAATATACAGGGGCAATTTCTCGAAATGTTTTCGCGCATGTTGCAGGCAAAACAAATATTAGAAGTAGGAACATTTACCGGTTACTCTGCTATTTGCCTTGCTAAAGGATTAGTTGCTGACGGTTTACTTTATACTATTGACATTAACGAAGAACTGCAACCCATGTGTGCGCGCTACTTTGAAAAAGCAAATCTTTCTTCAAAGATTAAACACCTTATTGGTGACGCGCAAAAAATTATTCCTTCTCTCAACGAAACTTTTGATTTGGTTTTTATTGATGCCGATAAAATAAATTACTCCAACTACTACGATTTACTTTTTGATAAAGTGCGCATTGGCGGTTACATCATTGCAGATAATGTTTTATGGAGCGGAAAAGTTATTGACGACAAAAAAGATAAAGACACACTTGCCATTCATGAATACAACCAAAAGGTTTCTTCCGATAGCCGAGTAAAGAACTTTATTCTTCCCCTGCGCGATGGACTAAATATTACACAAAAAATTTCCTGACGAACAACATTTTGTAGAAAGCGTTCGTTAAAGAACAAGCGTGTATTCGCTATCTTTGAGTTATAGTTTATAATGAAACCGGCTTCTACAATATTATTCCTTTCGCTATTTGCAGTATCTGCTTTTGCGCAGCAAAAACCAGATATTGCAAATTATATTAAGCAATACAAGCTCATTGCCATTGAAGAGATGGTGCGCACAAAAATTCCTGCCAGCATTACTTTGGCGCAGGGCATCTTGGAATCGGGTTGTGGCAAGTCTCCTTTATCCCGCGAAGCAAATAATCATTTTGGTATTAAGTGTAAAACAGAATGGGTGGGCAAAAAATTTATACAGGATGACGATGAAGCCAATGAATGTTTCCGCGTTTACGAACATGCCGAAGCATCGTATGTTGACCATTCCGATTTTTTATTGACGCGCTACCGTTATGCTCCGCTCTTTGAACTTTCGCCAACAGATTATAAATCGTGGGCAAGCGGGCTGAAAGAAGTTGG
>JBKJJB010000416.1:0-3431 GCA_046598235.1 Chitinophagales bacterium | reverse complement strand
AGTGAATGGGAAAAACGCGCGCATGTAAAATTTGTTCCTAAATCTTCTTCGAGCGGAGAATGGAAAAAACTAAAAGATTCTCCCGACCAATGGAAAATAAAATACGAAATCAGAAATACGAAATCAGAAATCAGATTCAGATTAGGGCTTACTTCCTTCAAGCATGTTGGAGTTTTTCCCGAACAAGCTGTTAACTGGGATTATATTTTTCAATCGGTGAAAAAACTTAAAACTCCTCAACCTAAATTTCTAAATCTTTTTGCTTACACAGGTGGAGCATCATTAGCTGCCAGAGCAGCAGATGCCGACACCACGCACCTTGATTCTATTAAACAAGTTGTTACCTGGGCAAAAGAAAATATGGAGTTAAGTAAACTCGATAACATTCGCTGGATAGTGGAAGACGCTTTGAAATTTGTAAAACGCGAAGTGAAACGCGGCAATAAATATCATGGTATTATTCTCGACCCGCCTGCTTTTGGCCACGGACCGGATGGAGAAAAGTGGAAACTGGAAGACAACATCAATGAAATGATGAAAAATGTTTTGCAGTTATTAAATGAAGAAGAACACTTTCTAATTCTGAATGCTTACTCGCTTGGTTTTTCTTCACTGATATTAGAGAATCTGGTTCAGCAAAAATTCAAGGCCGAAAATTTAGAGGTAGGAGAATTATATCTGCAAGATAATTTTAGAAAGAAGCTTCCGCTTGGAGCCTTTGCACGATTTCAAAAAGTAAAATAAGCAAAGCTTATCACACCAAAGAATTGATAACTTTTCCGAGCAGTTCGCTCAGTTTTATTGTTTCTTCTTTAGAAAGAAGACGGGTGGGTTTATGGTCTTTATCCTCTAACAAATCAATCTTTGCTAACACCTCAAGACCTTTTTGTGTAATTATTACATCCACAGCCCTACGGTCATCTTTACGAACGGTTCTTTCAACAAATCCTGATTTACGCAAACGCTCAACTAATCGCGATGCATCACTCATTTTATCCATCATCCGGTCGCGGATAATATTGACTGAAGCTGGTTTAGGATGCTGCCCTCGCAAGATACGAAGCACATTATACTGTTGCAAAGTCAAATTAAACGGACCGAAAAAATCTTCAAAAAAATTGCACAGAACACTCGATGCAAAAATTAGGCTAATGACAGCTTTATGTTTTTCATCCTTAAATTTATCCTGCTTAATTAACTGCTCTATGGTAGGCATACCAAACTGTGTTTAAACAAAAATAGGAATCCAGTGATAAATTTGCTGCATTTTTTATCACCTTGAGATAAAGACCAAGTAGATCTGGTTGCTTCCTTTCCGTTTCTTCAAAACTTCAATTCATTTCTATTTATTTCATTTCTTTATAATATTACGGTATGCAAAAAGTATTTCTCATAGCGGCTGCCTTAGCAGGTTTAACCGCTGTGGCATTCGGTGCATTTGGTGCACACGGTTTACGCGCTGTGTTGTTACCTGAGCAATTAGCTATATGGGAGAAGGGAGTTCAATACCAGATTTATCATGCGCTTGCTCTATTCATCTGTTCTATCTATTTGCGCAAAGAATATTCTGCCATCATCCGTAACGCTGCCATTTGTTTTATCGTTGGAATTATTTGCTTTTCAGGTTCACTATATCTGCTTGCCACTCGTGAACTAACAGGAATTCCCACTATTATCATCGGACCCGTTACGCCAATAGGCGGATTCTTTTTTATCGCAGGTTGGGGCTTAGTGTTAGTGCATGCTATGAAGAAAAATTAAGTTAGAAAGCCACGAATTACACGAATTAGCACCAAAGCATTATTTGTATTTATTCGTGTAATTCGTGGCTTTACTTTTTTCTTCTTTCTATGTACTCCTAATCCAATTATTTTAATTTAGTTTTTGTGTCCACCCTCTACCAAGTACTTAAACCTATTGTAACTGCTGCTGTTCATATTTTCTATAAAAAGATAGAAATAGTAAACCGCGAGCGGTTAAATGAAGAAGGACCCACGCTCATAATTTCCAATCACAACAATGCATTTTTAGATGCCGTTGTGGTAGAGATGTTTGCCAAGCCGCAAATTTATTCTATTGCCAGAGGGGATGTATTCGGCAATCCATTCGTACGCTCTATTCTTATACAGTTACGAATACTACCCATTTTCAGAAAGGAAGAAGGACCCGGACAGATGCACAAAAACGAAGAGACATTTCAAAAGTGTGTAGAGTTGCTTGGAAAGAAACAGCACATCATCATGTATCCTGAAGGGGATTGTGTAACCGAGAAACGTTTGCGCAAGCTACGCAAGGGCGCTGCAAGAATTGCCTTACGTGCCGAAGCAGGCAATGATTTTAAACTGAATCTTCGTGTGTTGCCTGTAGGACTTAACTACTCAGCAGCTAAAAAATTCAGAAGCAATTTGTTCATCAACATCGGAAATCCTATTTCGCTGCATGACTATGAAAGACAATATGCCGATGATAAAGTAAGAGCAGTAAATAATCTGACACTGCACATGGAGAAAGAGATGCGAACTCTTCTTGTAGGATTAGAGCATCCTGCAAACGACCCTTTGTATGAAGAAGTATTGGAACTTTCTGAGCATGTTTCAAACCAAAATCTAAAGGACGAGCATCACGCAAACCGACACACAGCTTCGGTAATAAATTATTTTCATCATCAGCATCACGCGGAGTTACAACACCTAAAGGTTAATCTTCACGATTACCACACAACACTTACTAAACTCGCAATTCCCGTTCGTTTGTTTAACCCGAAAAGTATTGAAGCCATTAATATGGCTTCGGCTGCCAAAGATTTATTTCTAACAGGGCTTGGTATGCCTTTGCACTTGGTGGGAATCATGTTCAACTACCTGCCTTATCGTTTTGCTTATCGCACTGCCGATAAAAAAGTAAAGCAGGCGCACTTTCATGCTTCTGTAAATTTCGTTATCGGAATGTTTAGCTGGATTGGCTATTACCTATTGCAGCTACTCATGGTTGGAATAATTTCGAGAAGTTGGTTAATCACTCTTGCTTTTGCATTTATTATTCCTGCTACCGGTTTATATAGTTTGCAGTTTTATTCATTTATGAAGAAAACAAAGGCGCGTTGGAATTTGCTTTCGCTTCTTCAGAACAACGAAGCTCTTTCTAAAATTCTGCTGATGAACCGCGAAGAATTAGTAAGTGAAATAGAAAGAATGAATGAAACTTATCGCAGAGAAAAAGAAACAACTAAATCAAGAGAGCATCAATTTTCAAACACAATTGATTCTGTATGATTATACCACACCTCATAATGCTCACTGTATTTACCTTCAATCGGGTTGCGTTTAATTTTCATAGTAGGAGTCAGCATTCCGTTTTCAATCGTCCAATCTTCTTTTAGTATCACCAACTTTTGAATACGCTCATGCTTCTCTAATTCAGGATTGATAATC
>JBKJJB010000383.1:0-3472 GCA_046598235.1 Chitinophagales bacterium | reverse complement strand
CTCTGGTTTTTACAGTACCCAAAGGCAAGTCCAATTCTTCCGAAGCTTCCAGATGTGTATAGCCGTTGAAATACACCAAATCCAAAACTTCTTTTTGAACAGGATTTAGCTTTTCGACCATCGCTTTTAATCCAAGTGTTTCTGGATTAAACTCGGTGTGGTGATGTGGTATGTGAATGTTACCATCCAGAGAACGGTTTTTAAAATCTGATTTGAATTCTTTCGAGCGCACTTTATCAATTGCTGCGTTCCGGCAAATACGAAGCATCCATGTAAAAAGTGTTCCCTTGCTTTCCTCATATTGGGGAATTCCGTTCCATATTTTTACAAATGATTCCTGTAACACATCTTCACTCATCTCCTGATTCTGCACCACCCGGTAAATCATATTGAAGAGGGCTTTCGAATATCGGTCATACAATACACTCATTGCGCGCTCCTCTTTGTTTACAAGGGCTGCAATTAGTTCTTGTTCAGTGTAATTTTTAGGTAGTGCAGCATTCACAGGCAATAGTGTTATAGCAATAGTGGTTAGTATTGCCGAATGAAAAAAAGCAAGGGAGAGTAACTCTCTGTCCTTGCTTTTTCAAATCCTATGCCTGTAAATTTTTTTTATTCCGATTTTACCACCTATGAATCTGAAATTTTCAATTTTATCAGAAACCTAAGCCGATAGTAAAGCCCGTCACCGAAGAGGCAAAATTTCCTTTGGTCATAGCCGCTCCTGAAGTTGTGTTTATTTCGTACAGATTAGTAACGCCACCGGATGTAAGAATGGCAAACGCGGTGCCGCTCGTACCTCCAATATCAAAGCCGGTACTTGCATCTGCATTCACACCCAAAGGACCTCGCTCAACCAAGGTTCCTGCATTGGGCGGAATTTGCTGATATAGTTTATCGGCAGCTACATCAATATCAAAAAGCATAGTAGTGGTTGCTCCCGCAAAATTGTTAGTGTAGGCAGCAGCGGAAACTTCCGGTGTTCCCGGATTTAATGTTCCGTCTACTGTCACTGCGCCATCAGCAGGATTTACCCGAAGGTTCTGTCCGGTGTTGCTCACAATACGAATTCGATCAACTGTTGGATTAAAATCAAATCCAAAATCGGTGCCCGACAATGGTGTTGTGAACGAAGCACCCGCTGCTGTTGCTACTCCCGAACTTGCATTGATGGTGTATAAACGGCTCGTGCTGCCCAATGCAAATATCTGTCCGTTTGCCGGACGAAAATCTATACCCAAAATAGTTTCACCTGATGATAGTCCTGTAATTGCTTTTGTAACAACCATCGAAGGCATTTCAGGATTAAAAATTAAAAGATTGTTCGCAGCAGTTACTGCATAAGCCACCGGTTGTGTAGGAATTGCAATACCAGTATACATCAGGCTTTTGGTATACTTAGCTAAAGTAAGCGTATTGCCGGTGTTTAAATCTACCGCGAACAGGGTAGCCTTTTTATTCACTTCAAACAATCCGAGCGCTACATCTTGCATATAAGAAATATCAAACCCTCCTTCCCCTACTACCTTTATACCGAGGTCGCCCACTTCAACCAAGGTTCCGTTATTTGGTGGCAGTTGCTTATAAAGTTTTTGTGTAGTTATGTCAATATCGTAAAGCGTTGTCGTTGCAGCACCTGCCGTATTGTTGGTGTAAGCCACTGCCGATATCATCGCTCCCGCCACTCCGTTAATATTTAAATCAGTTGCAGCTACTGTTCCTGTTTCGGGGTTGAGGCGCAAGTTTTGTCCACTGCTCGTTACTACGCGAATGCGGTCAACAGTAGGGTTAAAATCGAAGCCCGCGATGCTACCGGTAAGAGCCGGAGAAAAAGGTTCAGTGCCAATTGCTCTTGCCATTCCGGTTTCAGGATTTATTACATACAAACGGCTCGAACTTCCCAAACCGTACAACTGACCGGTAGCGGGACGAAAATCTATGGACAGAATTTTTTCACCGCTTTGTAATCCCGAAATAGAAACTGAATTTAAAACCGCTTCGGGATTAGATGTTGAAAATTTATCAAGCATGATTCCTCCAGCCAAAGCGTAAAAAATCATTTCAGGAATTGCCATTCCTGTTTTATAGGAAATTCCAGACTGATTGGTATTGCCGTTATCTATAAAGTCTTCATTTGAAGTAAGTATTTGCTCTTTCTTGCACGAAGTAAGAAACAGCAAGAGAGCGATAAATGTGCTCAGAGTTATAATGCCATATTTCGTTTTCATAATCGTAAATTTTAGGTTTAAAAAATGTGGTAAAAAACAGGATGGACCGAACTTTCGGTCAACAAAAATTTTTCTAAAAAAGCGCCCCGGAAATTCCCTTTCCGAAGCGCCCAAAAAATATCTTTTCTATTTTCTTATTCCGATTTTACCACCTTAACGGTTTGCAATACTTTGCCATCTGCCATTAGCGTAACTAAGTAAGTGCCGGGTGCTGCATCGTTTGCATTCCACCGCGTTTGATAATTGCCTTCAGCTTTGATGCCGTCTTCAAGCGTGCTTATCAATCTTCCGCTGAGGTCGTAAACATCCATGCGTATTCTGCTTTCGCCTGATACATGATACTCGAGATTGGTTACTGCGGCAAAAGGATTTGGAAATGCTTTTGATTTTATCATCACCGCTTTCGGTGCTGCCATTCCTATACCACTGTTTTCCATTTTCGAAGATGATGCCATCACTGCCGCGCCACCACATTTGCCGGTTCCTTCCCACGGCAGTTGCACATAAGGGAATGACTCGCGGAAAGTTGTGTCGTTATATTCCACTCCGGTTGAATAGCCGAGTACGCTCAACAAATCAGGAGTTACCGGATTCGGAGAGCCAGCCACGTAATCATCGTACCACAAACCGATAGCAGCCAGTACAATGCCGCCCACTGCCTGTAATTCAATTCGTGTAACATCATCTTCCAATCTTCTTCCGTTAGGAAATCCATCCATATTAGGAATAAATTGAATACTGGTGTTTGCATACATCGGATCGGTTAAGCCCAATACAGCAGCCCATACTAAGCCCAGCGAATTAAACTGAGGATCATCGCGCGGAGTTGGAGGAACCGCCATATTGAGGCGAAGCATATCACCGCCTGTTGGAAGAAAATTATTGATGAAAGGTTTGCCGGCAGCTAAAGGATTTCCGCCCAGTTTGCCGGTGGCTAATTGGTATGGAGGAAAATTAGGAACACCAGTATTAAAAATTGGCCATAAATCTACCGAGCGGGGTTTACCGGCTGCGGGTAATAATAACGTTCCGAAAATGGCATCATCTAAAGCAGTGCCTGCTACGGCTGCACTTCCTTTTAAACCATACAGCCCGTTGGCTCCATTGGTAAAATCAAATGCCTGTAATGAAGCTTCCTGAATACGAAGCGGGGCAAACGCAGGAACTGCACCTCCAAATAAATCATCATCCATGTAAAGTACTTCTACAATCCTGAGTTAGCACTTTACATGGATGATGATTTA
>JBKJJB010000364.1:0-3605 GCA_046598235.1 Chitinophagales bacterium | reverse complement strand
GCGCGTATATAATTGCAAAGCATCGGTATAAGGCAAGCGCAACAAACGCATTACTTGAAACGCTTGCTCGTAACTGTAACTATTTGGGTCGTTGTAATCGTAGTGAGCAATGCCACACAAAGTTTGCAAGTGCAATTTTTCGTTACCAATTCTATCAAATCGCTTTGTCATAAAATGAGCGCGACCATTCTCTTTCATCAACCTACATTCACTCATTTCAATGCCGCAATCAATTGCCATTTTATAATAAGCCATTTCAATTTTACCGTAACCCTTTGGGTCGCCTAATTGTTTATTGGCAACTCCATCAAACTTTATAATCCAATACGAAAAATTTTCTTCGGCTGCTACTTGACCGCTGCGTACCTCACCGGTTTTTTCATTGTAAGCAATTACTGCTTTAGGTCGCGCACCACCAGCCGAAGTTCCCACGCTTATGATATTCATCAATCCTTGCTCTGCATTTTTGCTGATGTTTGATTTCAACGTTTTTCGAGCGTTCAAAATTTTGTTAGCTAACAGTACTAACTCTTGCACCTCTAAAGGCGAAGTAGGATGATTGAATACTTCAACAGATGGCTCAAACTCCAAAGCTCCCATACCACGCGTACCGGTGTAACAAAGTCGCTCCACAGGATTTACGTTTTCAGGATTTCGCCCTTGCTTCGCTAACCAGGAATCAATCAATTTATTTCCGAAACGGTCAGGTAGCGAATCGGCTAACATGCCGGGCAAGCCTTTAAAAGTTTCATGTGGAAGGTTAGGGAAAGAGAAAAGATTTTTTGTACGTGCTTTTTGCAAAGGCATTTTTATAGGAGCAATATCTAAATCACTTTGCAAAAATGCAGTGTCATATTCAAAACTGGCATAACCAAGTTTAGGGTGCCACAATACCGCACCGGCTAGCTTTCCAAAAATTTTCACCTTGCCAACTTCTACCATGACGATTTTTTCTTCTTCGTTATTTTTTCTTCCTTGATTTTACTTGCGCGTTTTCTATATTTCTCTTGCGCTTCTGCCACTGCCATCGGGCTTATTTCCTGTAATTGTTCAAACTCGTTAAGCACTTCTAATTTCTCTAAGGCACGTAAAATCTGAACTACAGTAAGCAAGGTGGCTGCTCTTCCATTTTCAAAACGACTAATTGTTATTCTGTCTAAACCAGTAACTTTAGCTAACTGTGCTTGAGAAAAATTTTTATTCAGCCGCATTTGTTTTACATGACCGGCAAGTTCTGTTACAATGGCATTATCGCTCATGCCATACCAGTTTTTGTTGAAGGGCTTTATGCTTTCCATAAAAAATAATTTACTCGTTTTACGCTGTAAAGGTAATTATGTTTTACAGAACATAAAATTATTTGTAGCTAATAAGCATATTTAAGTCAAATAAATGGCTTCAATGTAGCTTATTGGCTACAAATAATTTTATAAGAATGAACGTAATTGCTGAAGCATTCCTTCGCCCCCCAGATTATTTTCTGCCTGATGAAATTTCTGGTCCCCGTATTTGCCGCTTGGGTAACCATTGGCAGCAAGAGAAAGTATTTTTATAAAAGAAGTAAGATGATTCATTAAATGGTAAGAAAGTGTTTCGCGCAAGCCACATTCACCGTTATGCTCCTCAATGGTGATTAACTTTTGAGTGGCGTTGATAGAAGAAATTAGTTCGGCAGGTAATTCAACAATTGGAAAAATACTCAATACCCACACTTCTAAATCATCAGCTAAAGCTGAATTGATAATATTTTCTGTTACCGGTCCTGTACCAACAACAACTCCTTTTGTCCCGTCCTTTATCTTTCTCCATTGCGTAAACGGAGCAACTTCTTGACTGATTTTTGCTCCCATGTTTAAGCGCAGATAGTTCGGATTTTTATCCGTAATCATTTGCTCAACGGCTTGCTCTACATCACTTGCAGTAAATGGAACATACACCCGCATGTTCGGAAGAATGCGCATAACACCAATATCTTCAATGTTGTGGTGTGTTGCACCCATAATGCCGTAGCCGTAACCGCCACCATTGCCTACAATCTTTATAGGTAAATTATGCAGACAAACATCGTTTCGGATTTGCTCATAAGGACGAAGCGTAACAAAAGGAGAGATGCTATACACCCACGGAATAAAACCTTCGTGAGCTAATGCTGCAGAAACAGTAACCATGTTTTGTTCGGCAACTCCGGCATTAATAAATTTCTCTCCAAATTTTTCCTGCACTTTTTCCAAAGCCATATATCCCAAATCACCGGTCACAAAAACAAGATTGTCGTTTTTGTCGAAAGCAGAAATCATACTCTGTGCAAATTCTACTCTCATGCTATGGCTGCCATTCTTTTTTCAAAATCATTTTTCACTTCGTTTGTCACTAATTCATATTGGTCGTCTTTCATTGGCAGATAATGACAATCCACTTTGTCCTCATAGGTTTTCCATCCATGACCTTTGGTGGTATTGCAAATAATAGCGGTAGGAAGTTTTGAGTTTTGCGTTTTAAGTTTTGTGTTTTCTAAAGAAGAAAAATCATGTCCGTCAGCAATCAAAACATTAAAACCAAAGGCTTCTACTTTTTTATCAAGCGGCTCTAACTTCATCACATCTTCTGTTCTTCCGTAACCTTGCAATTTATTTCTGTCAATCAGCCAAACAACATTGGTTAAGTTGTGATGTGCAATAAACAAAGCAGCTTCCCAAGTTGACCCTTCATTAATTTCTCCATCGCTGGTAATGCAGAAAATTTTCTTGTCGGTCTTTTTTAATTTTTGTGCTAAACCTAAACCGGCCGCGATTGAAAGCCCATGACCCAAGCTACCGGTAGCGAATGGAATGCGTTTAATTTTATTTACCGGAGGATGTGCCGCGAGATAAGTATTGTTTTTATAAAAAGTATTGATGTCGTCTTCGCATAATGTTCCATCTTCTGCGAGCATAGAATAAAGCGCAGCAGCAGCATGACCCTTGCTCAGAATAATTTCATCGGTGTCCTTCATCCATCCAAAGCGGACGAACGTGAGCATCTCCGCAACGCTTAAAGAGCAACCAACATGACCCGCATTCGCCATTTTATACATAGCAAGAAAGCGTTTCTTGATATTGAATGATTTAGTAAGAAGATTTTTGTGTTGTGCCTTGTCCATGAGCGTGCAATAATAAAAAGAACCAAGAACCAAGAGTCAAGAATCAAGATGAAATTATTTCTCCGCGCTTTCCTAATTCCACTACTTCAAGGTTTTCAATCTTTTTGTTGTTCAGCGTAAAGCGCAAAACTGTTTTCATTTTATGAAAACCTTGTACACCGGCAGCACCTGGGTTCATCACCACCATGTTGTTGTATTTTGCATCGCGCATAACTTTTAAAATATGTGAGTGCCCGCAAATGAAAATGTCAGGATTTATCTCTTCAATCTTTCTTCGCGCTTTAGGTTCGTAGTTACCCGGGTAGCCGCCAATGTGCGTCATCAATATTTTAAATCCTTCGCGCTCCAATTCTAAATACAGCGGATAATCTATTCGAATGTCTTTGTTGTCGATATTTCCATAAACAGCAAAGAAGGGCTTGAACTTTTTCAACTCATCACAAAGTTCAATCGTTCCCAAATCACC
>JBKJJB010000201.1:0-5955 GCA_046598235.1 Chitinophagales bacterium | reverse complement strand
GCATTGATCGCAAAACGCTTTACAACAAAATGAAGCAAATGAAATTCCAGGATAAATAAAGCAGCAGAATGTCAAAGGATAAGTTATCCGTTTTAGTGGTTGATGATGATGATGACGATTTGTTTTTGACATGCGATTGTTTGTCGCAAATTGAAACGTTCGAAATTGCGATTGATAAAGAAATTAATTACAAAAAGGCGCTCAATACCATTCTTCAAAACAAGCACGACATATACCTCATTGATTATTTATTGGGGCCCTACACCGGAATAGAACTTATCCAAAAAAGTATCGAAGCAGGAATAAACAAACCTTTCATTTTGCTGACCGGTCAGGGAGACCGAAAAGTAGATATACAAGCAGCAAACGTGGGAGCTTATGATTATCTGACAAAAGCTGAACTCAATCCTGAACTTCTTGAACGCAGTTTGCGTTATTCTGTTCAGCGTTATTCATCGTTTACGGCTATTGCTGAAAGTGAATACCGTTACCGTGAAATTTTCAATAAATCAAACGATATCATTTTTGTTTTGGATAAGGAATTCAAGTTGGTGAACTTTAATCCGATGATGAATTCATTATTGGGATATACTTCGCAGGAATTGCTTCATCAGCCGCTAAAAAAGTTTTTTGGAAATCAGGTGGATGCGGAAAATTTCATTCAACACATTAAAGACCATGACGCGAAGAACGATATAGAAGCTGTATTGCTGAACAAAGAAGGAGCCCCGAAAACTTTTCTTGCATCCTGTTCACATATCACAACTCCCGATGGAATAGGACAGTACCAAGGCATTTTATATGATTACACCAACATTAAAAAATCAGTTACCGAACAACTATTAAAAGAGAAAATTGAAACTACTGAACGATTGGTGCGAAGCCTGGCGCATGAAATCCGAAATCCTCTTACAAGCATTAATTTATCACTCCATCAGTTAGAACAAGAGGTGGGGGAAAACGAAAAAATTTTTACAGAAATCATAAAACGCAACAGCGGAAGAATCAATGATATGATAGGCGATTTGATGGACCTCTCTAACCCTGTTACTAAAAAGGAGGAAGAATTTGAGTTGGAGTATTTAGTACATTCGGTTTTGAACATAGCTATGGACCGCATTAAACTGAAAGGAATTTCGGTTTCTGAAAAATATACCTCAAAAACCATTTCTCTTTTTGGAGATTTGAAAAAATTGCAAATGGCTTTGCTAAACATTGTAATAAACGCAGTGGAAGCGATGGAAGAAGGAAAGGGAAAGCTTGCTATAGAAACCTTGGACTCGGGAAATATGATTTCAATAAAAATAGGGGATAATGGAAACGGAATTCCTTCAGAAGACCTTGCTCATTTATTTCAACCCTATTTCACCGGTAAAAAGAATGGTATGGGCTTAGGACTTGCCACCTCTCACTCATTTATACAAGCTCACGATGGAAGTATTGAAGTAAACTCCGAACCCGGGGTAGGATCCACTTTCACGGTAAACTTAAAAGTGCCTTCCTTAAGTGCAACTTCTAATAATTAAAGAGATGTAGCCGGTAATTTCTCACCTGTCGGCTTACCTGATTAATCGTTAAACTACTTTTGCAATCGTCCATCAATGCTTCTCTTTTAACCAAGGAAGCATAAGCATATAAAAACCGGCAGTAAAAGTATTTAAGCGAAAGCATTTATCTTTTTGAATATTCTTAGCAAAGAATGATGCCAAATGTTTTAGAGAGAAATTAAGCTTCAATATTTAAATTCATCCTTCTTTCGAGTACTTGAAAAATAGATTTGTAGGTAAGCGGTTTTTCGAGGAATACATCAGCTCCATATTCAAGTGCCTTCCCTCTATAATTATCTAAAGCAGTGGTAAAAATTAAAAAAGAAGAGGGCGCGATATTCTTGATTTCCTTTATTACATCAACGCCAAGTCCATCGGGTAAATTATTATCGAGAAAAACAATATCTGGATGTAATTGTTTGAGAAGACTTTTCCCCGATTGCAGAGAATGGGCATATTGAACCTCCCCATTCTTGTTGCCAAGAATAGATTTCAGCATAGTGCAAAGATCAAGGTCATCGTCAATGATGAGTACCTTATGAAAACTTTTTAAAGTCCGTAACATCTTTGCAAATACTTAAAATAATCATACCACCTTTTTTTGCGGTGCAAACATTTTAAAAAATGCAGATCAATTTGCCTCCCTTTTACACCACGCGATTGATAGGTAGAATGAATTGTTGAATTGTCAAATTGTTAGTAATGCAACCATTCAACAATTCCATTCTTTTGCATTAGTTCAGTTTGCACTTTATAAAAATCACTTGTTGTTGCACTTGATGGAAGCGGAAAATGTAGAAACCCCGCCCCATATTTCATGTACTTTGGGGATTTATTTCCACAACGTGTTCATTCCCGTTTCATTGCAACTCTTTCCTGAATAAGCATAATCCTCCTCTATGCAGCATGAAACAACAGGTTAATTGCATTTGCAACACTGCTTTTGGAATGCCTTTTGTTTTTGAATAAATGTGCTTATAAATATTTTGTAATTCAATAAAAAAGAAAAACATGGGAAATCTACTTTATCTAATTGCTGTCATTTTGATAATCGGTTGGGCAATATCATTCCTCGGAGGTTTTTATACCGGAGGAATTATTCACATATTGCTGGTAATAGCTGTAATTGCTGTAGTGCTACAGATTATCAGAGGGAGAGGTTCGATCTGATTGAACTGACCTCTTTGAGCGGTGGTTGATTGTCATGTTTTAAGTAAAGGCGACATTTTATTCAACTCAAAAATTTTTATGCTATGACAAGGTTAAATAACGCGAAAGCAGAAAACCGGATTAACAATCTATGTGCTAAATTTAAAGCGCAGTATCCGCATTTATACGGCACCAGCGGAAGCCGCTACGTTCGTAAACTCATCCGGAACCTGTTCGAATATTCTCCGTAACTAGAATATACAATTGCAGGACAGTAAAATAACTTATTAAAGTGGTTGCCTTTGCTGCAAAAAAAACTATTTCATTTTCTTTTTCTGATTTCCTTAAATATTTATTCGGAGATTTTGTTTTCCAAGAATAAGAAATAGCTGTAAATCAATTTATAAAGGCAATAAAAATGTGTTTAAACAAATTGCTGAAACCCTCATCAATACTACACAAGATTTGAATTTGCGACCTCTTGCACCCCATGCAAATTGAGAGGGACAGTGGTACTTTGAGTTAAGTTAGGTAAGGATCTTAATTCTGCGGTCATCTTCTTTACTATGCGCTTTTTCGTCTTATTGTTGTTTATGTATAACTGATATCGAAGCGCAATTGTTTTAACTTATGAAAGGTAGCGAAGTGGAAACTAGATGAATCAGGAAGCTATACACTTTAAGAAAATACCAGCAGGTTATTTTTCATAATTTCTTTGAACTTATATCCTCTAATTTGCTGACCAGCTCTTCATTTCATCAATGAAACTTTTTTACATTCGCTTCTCAAAAAATAATAGGAATGAAAAGCGAGGACATCGAAAAACTTCTTGGCAAAGACAAAGCAGCATACCTTTTAAATCATCAGTCAAAAACTATTGCAAAGGACCAGCTCCATCTTCCGGGTAAAAAACATTTTGATAGTGTTTGGAAAGAAAGCAACCGCAATATTCCCACGTTGAGAAATCTTCAATCTATATTGGATGGCGGAAGATTAGGCGGATCGGGCTACGTTTCTATACTTCCGGTTGATCAGGGCATTGAGCATAGCGCTGGTGCATCGTTTGCACCTAATGTGCCGATGTTTGACCCTGAAAATATTGTAAAACTAGCTATCGAGGGCGGCTGTAATGCTGTTGCTTCTACTTACGGTGTGTTAGGTATTGTTGCCCGTAAATACGCTCACAAAATTCCTTTTATAGTTAAGATTAACCACAACGAGTTTCTCAGCTATCCCAATTCATTTGATCAGATTATGTTTGGCAAAGTGAAAGATGCCTGGAACATGGGAGCGGCTGCGGTAGGCGCAACTATTTATTTCGGCAGTGAAGAATCGAAACGTCAAATTGTAGAAGTGGCAGAAGCATTTGAGTATGCTCATGAATTAGGAATGGCAACCGTGCTTTGGTGTTATCTGCGTAATTCAGCTTTTAAGAAAGATGGAGTAGACTATCATACTGCCTCTGATTTAACCGCACAAGCGAATCATTTGGGTGTAACTATTCAGGCAGATATTATAAAGCAAAAACTTCCTGAAACTAATGGAGGTTTCAATGCAATTAATTTCGGTAAGACTCACAAGAAAGTTTATTCTGATTTAACTACCGACCATCCTATTGACCTTTGTCGTTATCAGGTTGCTAATTGCTATATGGGTAGAGTTGGACTTATCAATTCAGGCGGTGCATCCAGTGGCGCTACAGATTTAGCCGAAGCAGTTACTACTGCTATCATCAACAAGCGCGCAGGAGGTATGGGATTAATTTCGGGAAGAAAAGCTTTTCAGCGTCCGATGAAAGAGGGAGTTGAGTTGCTCCATGCCATTCAGGATGTATATCTGAGCAAGGAAATAACAATTGCGTAGATTCGTTTAAGCTAAAATTGAATATGGCAAGCATGGCTGACGATCAAGTCCCCTGGTGGAAGCGGTTTCGTAAAGGAGTTCAAACTTCTACTGAGGAAAAGAAAGAAACTCCCGAAGGAGTGTGGCATAAATGCTCGAATTGCAAAGCCACTATGCTTTTTACCAAGTTGGAGGAGAATCTTCATGTTTGTCCTGAGTGTAATTATCACGAGAAGGTAGATGCTGAAGATTATTTTCAAATCATTTTTGATGATGGTAAGTATGAAGAATTGTTTGATGAGTTGATTCCTGTAGATTTTCTGCATTTCACCGATTTAAAACCTTACGAAAAGCGCATTACCGATACTATAGAAAATACTGGATTGCATGAAGCCATGCGCGTATGTGTCGGCAAATTACAGGAGCATCCGCTGCTTATAGCCGCAATGGATTTCAGTTTTATCGGTGGCTCGCTGGGTTCGGTAATGGGAGAGAAGATTGCCCGCTCCATTGATTATTGCCTTGAACATAAAATGCCGCTGCTGATTATCTCCCGCTCCGGTGGTGCACGTATGCAGGAGAGTGCCTTCTCGCTGATGCAGTTAGCAAAGACTTCTTCCAAGCTCAATCAGCTGGCTGATGCAAAGATTCCATATATCAGTTTAATGACTCACCCAACTACAGGAGGAGTAACTGCTTCGTTTGCAATGCTCGGTGATTTAAACATTGCAGAACCAGGTGCGCTTATTGGCTTTGCGGGTCCACGAGTAATTGAAGAAACAATTAAGAAGAAACTGCCTGAAGGATTTCAGACTTCAGAGTTTCAATTAGAAAATGGCTTTCTTGATTTTATTGTAGAAAGAAAGTGCATTAAAGAAAGGCTGAGTTCTGTGCTAGAGATGCTGAGGAACTAAAATACCTACACGCCTACCAAGTAAGTATACAAGTCACTCTCTTCATTCAAATAGCGATAGTTTATTTTCAATTCATCCATACGATTAACCAAGCCGTCAAAATCCTCTTTGTTCTTTAGTTCGATACCAACAGCGGCAGGTCCTTGCTCGCGGTTTATCTTCTTTGAATATTGGAAGTAGGTAATGTCCATATCTTTTGAAAGAACATTATCAGTGAATTGTCTCAAAGCACCCGGCCTTTGCGCAAAGCTGATGATGAAGTAGTGCTTCAATCCTTCATACAACAACGAACGTTCTTTTATTTCCTCCATGCGTGTAATGTCGTTGTTGCTTCCGCTCACAATGCACACTACATTTTTCCCTTTTATCTGTTCTTTGTAAAAGTCGAGCGCGGTAATACTCAGTGCACCGGAAGGTTCCACCACGATGGCTTCTTCGTTGTAGAGTTTAAGAATGGTAGTACATACTTTTCCTTCCGGAATAAGCAGTATGTCATCAATGGT
>JBKJJB010000127.1:0-3214 GCA_046598235.1 Chitinophagales bacterium | reverse complement strand
ATAAATTCGGCTTTAGCGAATCTTTATTCGCTGGCAGGATTGCGTTCAAGAGTTTATCACTTGAGCGGACATGTAGTGTCGGAAGTGTTTTACAATAACGAATGGCACATGTTTGATGCCGATAGAAGTATTTATTTTTTGAATGGCAAAGGTGAAGTTGCAAGTGTAGAATACATTTCCAATCATCCTGAAATTATTTATGCGCAACGCGACAGAATACGAAATTGGGCAGGCATGAAATTGTCTTACAAAATGATGCAGCGCGTTTATTCAACTAAGCACAATAACACAGTAAGCGAATGGTTTAAGAGTATTCCTCATGATTATCGCAACAAGTTAGTTTTGAATAAAGGTGATGTAATCAATTTTAAAATTTCTAAAGCCAGTAAATGGGAACAGACAAGAAAAGCTTTCAGCAACCACGCACGCATAGATTATACGCGAGAGGGAGTTCTTAAGAGGAAAATAACATTGCACAACACAAGTCAACATAGAAAGGAGTTTATATTTAAGGAGCAATCGCCTTATCTGATAAGTTCAGTAGCATTTAACTCGGAGAATTTGATTTTGTCGGATAAAATGATGCTCTGGGTTTATTATTCGCCCGATAGTATTCGGTGGTATTTCAAAGGAGTTGTTTCAAATTCAACTTCACAACTTTTATTTAACGCCACAAATGCGGATAATGAACATGGTGCTTTTTCTTATTTTCTGAAATTCGTAGCCAACACAGATACAGACATCAAAGACTTATCAGCTATCTCTACTGAGAATAATTTTTTGTTTTCCGATAAAATATTTGTGAATGACGACAATTCATTTAAGTTAGTTTTTCTGAATAAAAAGCCCGGTGATTCGCTTAACATAAGTATCTCGCAAACACAGAACAACTAATGAATCATTTCTGCACCATTTCTACATACAGTCATTTATACAAAGTGAAAGCTTTGGCTGAATCACTTCACAGTCCAGGTCATGAGTTTTTGCTGCATGTATTAGTAGTGGACGATTCCGGGGAGTTCAATTTCCCGAATTGCAAAAGCTGGAAATTGTCTGATTTTACTGGCAATGAAAGGGTAAATACTTTCATTAGTAAATATCAAAATCAAAAAGACAAATTGCGTTGGTGTCTGAAACCCGTTTTTTTACAGCACCTGCTTGAGCAGCAGGGAATTGAAAAGGTAATTTATCTTGATAATGACCTTTTCTTTTATTCTGATTACCAATTTCTTTTTGAACTGCTCAGCAAACATTCTTTTCTGCTTACGCCACACCATTATAACAATAACCCAAAGGCAAATCAGAATTGGCTAGAGGCAAATTTCAGAGTCGGTTTGTTTAATGCAGGTTTTGTTGGAGTAAACAGGAGCGCATCAAAAACGCTTCAATGGTGGGCTGATTGTTGCAATTACCGTTGCGAAAAAAATTCATTTCGCGGATTGTTCGATGATCAAAAATATTTGGATTTGATTCCTGTAATAGACGAGAACGCACATATCGTTCGCCATAAAGGTTGCAATGTGGCGGGTTGGAATACAGAACTTTGTAAACGCGAAACGGTAGATGGGCAAATAAAAATTGATGGACAATTTCCTATTGTGTTTATTCATTTCAATAACACCACTATCCGCGAAATGGTAAGCGGAAACGATAAAATCCTATCTAGTTTTTATCGCACTTATTTTGAAGCCTTGAAAAAACATAAACAGGATTTAACGGAAGACAATCTTTTGATTCCCTATCCTTTGATGGATAAGATTAAGTATAGCATTTGGAAAGTAATGACCAACATGGGAATTTGATTTAAGTAATAAAGATGGCGAAGCAAAAGCAGGGTGAAAAAAATATACGTCCCGCAGAAAAAAATAAAGTTGGTGTTGCAAACGGAATGGAGCGATGGTATGTTCCCATCATTTTCTTTTTTGCGGGTGCCATTTATTCCAACGCGGTTTTTAATGATTACAACTTAGATGATGAACTGGTAACTCAAAATCACCGGCTCACATCAAAAGGCATTAGTGCTATTCCTGAAATATTTAATTCGCCTTACTATGAAGATAAAGCGGGTTATAAATATGAGTACCGCCCCGTGGTGCTTGCGAGTTTTGCTATCGAACATTCACTGTTTGGCGATAATGCACACATTAGCCATTTTATAAATGTAATTCTATACGGACTGCTTTGTGTGGTGCTGCTGTTGGTACTGCAAAAATTACTGAAGCGTTACAGTTTGCTCTTGCCTTTTATTATCACTTTGCTTTTCACAGCGCATCCTATACATACCGAAGTAGTGGCAAGCATTAAAAACCGCGATGAAATTTTAGCACTTACATTCGGATTGTTGAGCCTCTATTTTGCAATAGAATTCAGTGAAAAGAATAATCTGATTCAACTGCTTCTTATACCTGTTTTATTTCTGGTAGGTATTCTTTCTAAATCAACCACTATTACTTTTGCGCTGCTTATTCCTCTTAGCCTTATAATGTTTAGCAGTATAAACCTTCGGCAGCTAATGCTTGTTACTGCCACATTAGCTGTGCCTACTGTTTTTTATTCACGGCTTTATTCGGTTGCTCAATTAATTTTTTTTGTAATAGGATTATTCGCAGCGGTGTTAGTGTTGTATGCTTTCAAAAACGTGCAACTCAGTTTCGAAAAGATAAAATTATTCATTGCTCAAAAGCGAGAGTCTTTTACTGCGAGCAGTACAGCTAACATTGAGGATTCTCTGTCATTTGATTTTAGTTTCCTGAAAAATAAACCGCTTCTTTTTGCTCTTGTTTCGCTTATACTTTTTATAGCGGGCGTATCGCTTTCGGGAATTTACATGGGCAAGGCATGGTTAAGTATTATTCCGCTGGCGGTTTTAGTGTTGGCGTTTTCGTTATCAAGAAATGAACTGAAACTAATTCTCATTACTCCCATTTCGATAATTACGCTGTGTGCGCTTATGAGGTTTCAGTTTTTTACCAGCTTGATTGAAACAGGCTTAATCATTTTCTTAGTTACGCAAATTCTTTCTGCCAATAAAATTTTTAGAATCACGGCTATAGTTAATTATGTGATATACGCTGCTGTGGCGGTTATCTTTCTTCACTCCAACTTCTTTTTAGTCTTCGTGTTTTTTATTGGTTTTATAAACAAAAAGCTATTTCCTGCGGCTATGGTGGCGGGTATTTTTTCGCTTATTGTTGTTGGTAAACATGTATTTGAT
>JBKJJB010000330.1:0-4106 GCA_046598235.1 Chitinophagales bacterium | reverse complement strand
GTCTGTAGAGCCGAACACTGCATTACCAGCCACTAATACATCGGCACCTGCCTCTATCAATTCTTTTGCATTAACAAGACCTACTCCGCCATCTACTTCAATCTTTGCTTTAGAACCGGAAGAAAGAATTAGTGCTTTCGCCTCTTTTACCTTATTCGTTGCATTGGCAATAAATTTCTGCCCACCAAAACCGGGATTTACACTCATCACTAAAACTAAATCAAGCAAATGAATTACTTCCTTTAATGCCGAAACAGGAGTAGAGGGATTTAAAGCAACACCCGCACTTGCGCCCGTCTTTTTTATTTGATGAATAAGTGAATCGAGATGAGTAACCGCTTCATAGTGAACAGTTATCATATCAGCTCCTGCATCGCGAAACTGTTGCACGTATTTCTCCGGCTGAACAATCATCAGGTGAACATCGCAATACTTCTTCGTGTGCTTTCTGATGGTTTGCAACACCGGGAATCCGAAAGAAATATTCGGAACAAAAACTCCATCCATTACATCAATGTGAATCCACTCTGCTTCGCTTTGGTTCAGCATTTCTACATCGCGCTGAAGGTTGCCAAAGTCGGCACTTAATACAGAGGGAGCAACTATTACTTTACTCATGCGGGCGAAGATAATCGGACAATGGTAAAAACGAAACACGTTTTAGCAACTGGTTGCACGACTCGTTTTTTACAATGTACATTCTGTAAATAATCGTTTCTTAAATGGAACAAGTTTCGCTGCGGTAGAGTAAGATACAATACGAATCTTTTAATACAAAAAACACACAAGTATGAAACAAAAACATTTACAACACGACCTTTTTCTTTATGAGTTTGCAATCCGCATGTTGGCGGTTTTAGCCACTCTTTTATTTACGCTCTTGTTCTTTTATGGAATATTTGCTTCCGATAACAGTGCGCATGCAAGTTTAAAGTCTAACAAGGCAACTAAGGAGTATGCTTCGTTAGGCGATATGCATTAAAGTAACAACGGATGAATGGATAAGTGGAATGATGGAAAGGTTTTCCATTCATCCAGTATTCCATTTTCTGCTTACATAGTCCACAATAGTTTCTGTTCCCCCAAGGTTATCTTTTACATATTGCTTTGCTTTGAGCGCAGCAAATATTTCCCTTCGCTGGTCTCCTTCGGTAAGTGAGGCAAGTGTGTTCTTAAATTCTTCATACGAACTAACATCAAAAGCTGCGAACAGTTTTTTAAGTTCAATAGCTTCTAACGATTTGTGATAATGCGGACCAAAGATTATCGGCATTCCATACACTGCTGCTTCCAGCACATTATGAACTCCCGCATTAAACCCTCCACCGATATAAGCTATTTCGGCATAGTAGTAAAGAGAAGCAAGATGACCGATGGTATCCACAATCACTACATCGGTAGCGGCTGCATTCAGTAAGGTAAGTTCGGAAAAGAGAGTGCAGCGCAGCTTTATCTTTTTGCGCAAAGCTGAAATTCTGTTCCGGTCTGTTTGATGAGGAGCAAGGATGTATTTATATTCTTTCAGTAAGTCGTTATTGATACATTGCAGTATCAAGTCTTCATCCTTCTGCCAGGTGCTTCCTGCAATAAAGAGTTTAGAGCCAATCTTAAATCGTTCAATGGCAGGAAATGATTGATGATTTTCTGCTATTTGATGAACCCGATCGAAACGAGTATCACTTGCTACTTCTGATTTAATGCTAATAGATGAAAGCAAATCTTGCGATTGTTTTGATTGAACAAAAATCTTTGAGAACATACCAAGCATCTCTCTGAATAATCCGCCATACCATTTAAAGAAGATTTGTTCTTTTCTAAAAGCAGAAGAGAAAATGATAACGGGAATATTTCTTTGGTTCAGTTCATTCAGAAAGTGATACCAGAATTCATATTTCACAAACAGCGCAACATCGGGGTTTATCAACTCAATAAATTCTTTTGCGTTTTGTTTTGTATCAAGCGGAAGATAAGTAATAAGGTCTGCTGATTCATAATTCTTTCGCACCCCATAACCCGAAGGGGAAAAGAAGGTAAGAATGATTACCGAAGACGGATTCTCTGCTTTAATTTTCTCAATCACCGGTCTTGCTTGTTCAAACTCACCCAGCGAAGCGCAGTGAAACCACAGCCTTTTACCAGTATGGGCAGCTAAATCAAGGGCATTGCTTTTCCAATTCTTTCTGCCGTGTATCCAAAACTTTGCCTTTGGGTTAAAGAAAGAGGCGCAGTAAATACCCGCGTAATAAAAGCGTATGCCAAGGTTATAAATCCAAAGCTGAACTGAGCGCATATGGCAAATGTAGCAGATGATTGGAGGAATAGGGAATTGGATGAATGGAATGAGGGATGGTTGATATAGCGGAAAGTCTTCCTGAATTTCTAAAAACTCTCCAATCGGTTTTAGCCAAATTCGCTCCCACAGTTTTTTCTGTACTCTCGGGTCACGAAGACTCCTTTGCTTTGCACGAAGACTTCTTTGCGTTGCATATAGACTTCATCGCGATGCATGAAGAGACTCTTTTGCACGGAGTTAATACCAACCACGGCTAAAAAATAACCTTTAACTTTGCCCATGCATAAAACATTTGCGCTATGAAAAAGGTATTGAACCTGATGGCTGAAACAGGGCAATATGTTGAATTGAAGCACGGTAAAGTTCGTTATCAGTTAGAGGGTCCGGAGGCGGGAGAAGTGGTGGTGTTGGTGCATGGTCTGGCAGGTCACATGCATATTTGGGATAGAAATTTTGATTATCTGACGCAGAAGGGGTTTCGTGTATTGCGTTTAGATTTATATGGTCGTGGATTTTCTGACCGCGTTAAACACCCCTATACCTCCCAACTGTTTGTTACTCAGTTAGCCGAATTGCTGGAGCATTTGGCTATTCATTCAAAACTGAATTTGGTTGGACTTTCTATGGGCGGAGCCATTATTACCCGGTTTGCTACTGCGTATCCCGAGCGGGTTGCCTCTATACTGTGGGTAGACAGCTACGGAATTCCCACTCCCAATGAACCTTTTATGCGCATCACCCGCCCGAAACTATTGGGCGAAATACTGATGGGATTACTGGGAGGCGCATTGCTGCGGCAAGCACCTAAGCGTGGCGTTTACGACCGCACTAAACATCGTGATTTGAACGAATGGTTTGCGGCACCACTTTCTATTAAAGGTAGCAAGAGGGCACTATTAAGCACCTCCCGACACTTTCTGTTAGAAAATCATGTTCCGCATTTTGAACAGGTAAACAGTATGGATATACCCAAACTAATGGTGTGGGGTCGCCACGATCAAGTGCTTTCTTTTACCTATGGCGAACAATTACGCGCATTAGTGCCAAGTGCCCGTTGGGAGGTTTATGAGCATAGCGGACACCTGCCGCATTTTGAGGAGCCGGATAAATTTAATGCCATGATGCAACAATTTCTTGATAGAAATTGGAATGATGGATAAATGGAATGTTGGATTTGGATAAACAAAAAAAGCCCCTGATTGCTTAGGGGCTTTTTTTGTTAAGAACCTGCAAGACTAAACATCAGCGGTAAAAGAATCTTTTAATAGAGCATTACCCTCATTAATATTAATTGCACCCCTATCAAAACCATTATGCTTATTGCCAATACTACAAGCCGATATTTAATATATCTCCATTTAGAACCTCTGTAAATCATTATAGATTTAATGATATAGAAGACCTGTAAAAACAGTATAACCAGAGATAATTGCTGAAAGAGGGAATAAAACCAGTTGCTAACAGAATTACCGAAATCAGTCAAAAGCAGAAGTTCACGAGGAACAACACAAAAAAAGGAAATAAATAAGGCGATGAAGACCCATTCGTATTTGGTTGGCTTTTTGAATTTCAGAACTCAATATTTAGATATATCAAATGTATTAAATGAAAATGTAATCGCATTGCTATTTCGCCCTTGTTGGTGTTATAGCATCGGCTTCCGAAATAAGTTCTGCGATGCGTCACCAACAATAAATAATTTTCCCTTCTGCTCTTGACAACCCTTCATCTGCAAATTATATTGAGTCTTTCATGGTGATTTAGGTTTTCGCGTTGGCTTGTGGTGGGTCAACGCGATTTTTTTTGCATCAGT
>JBKJJB010000294.1:0-2646 GCA_046598235.1 Chitinophagales bacterium | reverse complement strand
AAAGAACAAAGGGTTGAAACCTATAGTCTCAAAAAGTTCTTTCTGCTCTGTCAGCCAGTTTGTTTTGGTAGAACCGCTCTCGGCAATTAGTATCATGTAGTTTGTTAATGTTTTGCGCTAAGTTAAATTCATTTCGAAAATGCAGGATTCATTTTACATTTATCGCATCTTAAACAAACATCCACATGAGAAATCTTTTACTTGCAGCCTCTCTTCTACTCTCAACATTTCTTTATTCTCAGAACCATCTGTTGCCATCGCGGGCAGATGTAGATGGTGCACTTGCTCCATTTTATCACGGTGTTGCATCGGGCGATCCGCTATCTGACAAAGTAATTCTTTGGACAAGAATTACATCGCAGAATCCATCTGAAACAGTAGGATGGCAGATTGCCACTGATACTTCTTTTTCAACTATCGTTAATTCCGGTTCGGTAACTACCGATGCCACAAGCGATTTTACGGTTAAAGTAGATGCTACCGGCTTGCAAGAAAACACATGGTATTATTATCGTTTCAGCAACAATGGAATTTATTCTATTACCGGAAGAACACGCACCATGCCTACGGGAAATGTTGCCGACCTGCGGTTTGCTGTGGTGGCGTGTTCCAATTATCAGAGCGGTTATTTTAATGCCTATCGCGACATTGCTAATAAAAATGATGTAGACGCAGTCATTCACTTAGGTGATTATTATTATGAGTATGGCCCTTCTGATTTTGATCCGGGTGTTGATTCATCGCGCTTGCAAGAACCTTTTTATGAGGTCCTGAATTTAGCTGACTACCGCCAGCGTCATTCATTCTATAAGCTCGATGCTGATTTACGTACGGTGCATCAGCAGTATCCGTTTATTACTGTTTGGGATGACCACGAATCAGCCAATGATAGCTGGAACGGTGGTGCTCAAAATCACGATACCACTACCGAAGGAAACTGGACTAACCGCAAAGAAGATTCGCGCAAGGCATACTTTGAGTGGATGCCTATTCGCAACACGCACAACAGTGTAGATACTATACACCGTGTTATTCCTTTGGGTGGTCTTGCCGATTTGATTATGATTGATTCGAGATTGGAAGGACGCGAAATACAAGCAGGCACTACAGGCGCTACTGTAACCGATACTAATCGCACTATGCTCGGACAACCGCAATTAGAATGGTTCAAACAGCAGCTCTCCTCGTCTACTGCCAAGTGGAAACTAATAGGCAATCAGGTAATGATGGCTCCTTTGGCTGTATTCGGTACAGCCCTTAATCAAGACCAATGGGATGGCTACCCGGCAGAGCGCGCAAAAATTCTGCGTTACATTGCTGCCAACAATATTGATAATATGGTAGTGCTTACGGGCGACATTCATACCTCATGGGCAAATGATATTCCGAATCCTGATTCTGCGTATGTGGGTAGTTCAGGGCGTGGTTCAGCAGCTGTAGAGTTTGTATGCACCAGTGTAACCAGCGGAAGTTTTATCACCTTCCCTGTCCCTGCTAATATTATTACATCGCTTATTCCGCACATTAAATATGCGGAACTGTCTAAACGCGGCTATTTGCTTTTTGATGTAACACCTCAGAAAGTACAAGGCGACTGGGTGTACATGAGCACCATTACCGATAAAACTTTCACTGCTACTACTGCTGCTTCGTGGTGCGATTTAGATGGAGATAATCACTTAACGCAATGTGGTGCTGTACTTACTCCGCGCGGAACTAATCCGGCTGTAGCACCTATTATTTCAGATGTAAAAAATATAAGCAAGCCCGATATGGTAATGATGTCGGTTTATCCGAATCCTTCTGCCAACCATGTTGATGTGCAGTATTATTTATATGCTCCGGGCGATGTAACTATTTCAATTACTAATGTAAGTGGGCAAAACGTTTACAACCAAACTATCAAGCATACACAATACGGACTGTTTAATACAGAAGCGGATTTAAGTAATCTTTCATCAGGCGTTTATGTGTTAAGCATTGGTGCGGGAGGCAAGGTATATTCAAAGAATTTGGTAAAAGGAAAGTAAACCGAAGATGGATAGTAAGAAGTGCTGACTAATCAAACAGTGCTTTGCCTGCCCATACAGCTACGCCTATCCAAACAATACCTTTTATAAGGAAGAAAAGAAATCCGGCAACCCCAATCTTTTTAAGCCAAGGTTTCCATTTGTTTTCCTCATTCTTATTTGCATCCATATAATTGCGGTGATAGTAAACACGCTTTTTGAATAGTCCCTAAAAGTGTAAAGACATGCGATTTTACCGAAAATTTGATGAAGAGCGAGGTGCAAAATAGTCAACTTTTTTCCTGCTGCAGCGCTCGAACATAGACGAGTGGGCAATTTTTATTATTGAGAAAAAGGGTTGGTATTTCTTCCAATACTACTAAAGTATGGCTGCCAGCGCTTTGTGCGCACCATCGCAAATAGGCATTTTTTGGCTCATGCCGCAGCGACAGATAGAAACTTTTTCGCGTTTTTCCAACAGGGTTCCATCTTCCAGTATTACTTCAAAGTTTCCTGTAATGGTAACCGGACCGCGTGGTTTTAACTGAATAGTAGCGTAGTCTTTTTTCTCAACTTCTAATTCTTCCATAAAGCAAATATGCAAAAAGCAAAAGGCAAAGAGTATGTTTTTTTGCTC